>JAGQQB010000473.1 GCA_020426425.1 Planctomycetaceae bacterium
AGGCACGCGGCCTGCGCTGGCCGGTGGTCGACGGCAAGGAAACGCCGTATCGCTACGCGGCGGGGTATGATCCTTACGTCAAGAAAGAACGGGGCGTCCACTTCTACAAGGCGAAAGGGTATGGCGAGAAAGCGGCGTTCTGGCTGCGTCCGTACCATCCGCCTGCCGAAGTTCCCGATGACGACTATCCTTTCTGGCTGACGACCGGTCGCGTACTCGAACACTGGCACACAGGATCGATGACGCGGCGCGTGAAGGAACTGCACCGCGCCGTGCCGGCCGCGTATTGCGAACTCAATCGCGCGGACGCGTTGCTGCTCAACATTTCCGATGGCGACAAGGTCAAGCTCAGCAGCCGGCGGGGCGAAGTCGTGCTGGACGTTCGCGTGGATGGTCGCGGCAAGCCCCCCAAGGGGAGTGTCTTCGTCCCCTTCTTTGATGAGGCCAAGCTGGCCAATCTGCTCACGCTCGACGCGATGGACAACATCAGCAAGGAGCCGGACTTCAAGAAGTGTGCCATCAAGGTGGAGAAGGTCTGATGTTCCCTCAGCCTCGACAATCTGATCGCGTCTCAGCCAGAACGACCTGCCTGTGTGTGCTGTTGACCGGCGTCTTCCTGTGTGCAGGATGCAGCCGACAGCAGCCGGAATCCGTGACGACAGCACCCCGCACGACATCGCAGCGGGCGGTGCGTCGTGCTTACGACGGGGCGCCGCCGGTCATCCCGCACAAGTCGCTCAAGGCGGCGTGCGTGACCTGTCATTCGGAGACCGGACAACACGTTCCTGAACTCGGCTTCGCCGCCGCGAACCCGCACTTCAATACGTCGCACGCAGGATCGCTGAGTAACTGCCGCCAGTGTCACCTGTTTCAGAGTTCCGGAGCAGACTTTGTGGAGAACTCGTTCGAGGGGATTCCGCAGACGATCACGCGCGGCAGTCGCGCGTATCCCGGCGCGCCACCGATGGTGCCGCACAGCAAGCTGATGCGCGAGAATTGCCAGGCCTGCCATTCCGGCCCTTCCGCTCGACCAGAGATCCGCTGTTCGCACACCATGCGAACCAATTGCGTGCAGTGCCATCTGTTCCAGGAAACAGACGCGGATACGTTCGCTCTGAATCGGCCCGAATGACGTTCCTGTGGATGCAGTGTGTCGCTGATCTCGATGTCGCTCGATTTACAGAGTCCGGTTGAGTCCAACTTGATCGACGCACCTGTCCATGCGGATTGGCGGTGCGGAGGGACTCGGCACGATTCGGAGAATCGTGCGACACTGGCTCGGTTCAACCTTGTGATCACGTGGCGCCAGCGGCGATTCTCCAATCGCCTTTCAGCATGTCCCCAGTCGATCGAGAATCCAATCCGCGAGGGCGGGCACGTCACGGCGCGGCAAGACCGGAATGTTCACGTCAATGGGATCGTCGGTGACCACGGCGAGGATGCGACTCGCCTCGGCACGGCACAGTGGCGCGGTTCCTTGGACAGCGCGCCACACTTCGAGTTGCGGCGCACTTGTCTGAGTGTCTCCTTCGACAATCACGAGATCGCATCCCTCCATGGCGCTGAGCAGTCGCTGATAGCGGGCTTCCTTGGCGACCGGGGCGTCGTTGGCCGGGTCGGCGTTGGTGAGGAACAGGGCGTCGAGTTGAGGCGAGAGAATGCCAACTGCACTGGCCCCCGCCTGCCGGTGGAGATGCGAGTCCTTGCCCGGTGTGTCGAGTTCGTGGTGATGGTGCGTGTGTTTGATGGTCCCGACACGCATCCCGCGCCCGGTCAACTCCCGCACGAGGTCGGCCACCAGGGTGGTCTTCCCATGGTTCTTGCCGCCGATGATGTGGATTCTTTGCATCACCTGATCGCTTGCACGTAGGTTTTAGAACGACCAGTCGGTGAAGATGTAGAACTGACTGGCGTCCCCCCGAGTCGCGACGAGCGGATTCGGGTTGGCGGTCACGCCGTCTCCGTACCAGAAGTACATGTAACCGGCCTGGAGCGTGACGTTGGCATTGAGTTTGTACGTCGCGATGAGATCCAGTTCGTTCCCAAGATTGCTTGGCGATGTACTAACGCCCCCAAATGGCGCTCCTGCGATATTGTAAATGGCATCGTTGCTGGCCGCTTTGTCGAACCAGTGCCAGCCGGTGAGGAACGAAAACTTCTCGGTCGGATTCACGGTGAGATGGATGCCGTAATCGAGCAGGTTCGACCCGTTGAAGTTGTCAATCTGTCCCCAGTAGGCATGCCCCAGCGGGAACAGGGTGCTCACGGTGTTGTTGGTCCCATTGCCGGGTGAGTTGTCGCCCGAACCCCACCAGAAGATGCCGTTGAGGGCCGGCTTCCAGGCGATGTCGTTGAACACGAAGCCACCGTTAGCCGACACGAACCCGGCGCGAATCTTCTCGTTCAACGTCGTGTCGAAGTCCTCGGTGCCAAATTGATACGCCGCTTCTGTGTCCCAGTTGAACACCGTCTTGCCAGCGAACGATTCGAACGGGGACTTGCCTGCGTAGCGGGCTCCAATGGTGTGCCGGTTGCCATCAATGCGATCGAGACGATCCTCCTGCTCCCGCACCCAGAGCCAGTACAGATCAATCGTTCGGTTTTCGATTCCCTTGTAGGATGAATAGACACCAGCGAACGACTTGCTCTGGTCGGGGCGGTCGAAGCTGTAGGGCTGAACCGCGCCGGATGGTTCGTGGACTGGCCGCATCAGGAACGCATCGATGTCCCAGTCCTTGCTGGTGTAGTAGACCTTGCCCCCTTCAAAGTTGCGGAAGGTGTTGGCCCAGCCC
>JAGQQB010000474.1 GCA_020426425.1 Planctomycetaceae bacterium
CTCAGCGTGGTTACGCGGCGATCGCGATGGATCTCTCCGGCCGCCGCCCCATCGCCCCGATCTACGGCGATGATGGCAAGCCTGTCCCCAATCAGGCTGGTCGGGGCAGCACGCGCACGCGGTTGGAGCATGGCGGTCCCGAGCAAGGGCATCCGGAGAAGTTCGATTCCATTGGTGGCGAGTACGATGACGACTGGCCGTACCATGCGGCGGCGAGCGTCATCAAGGCGCACTCACTGCTGCGGTCATTCCCGGAGGTCGATGCCGAACGGACTGGCGTCACCGGCATCAGTTGGGGCGGCTACACCACGTGTCTCGTCGCGTCGCTCGATGACCGCTTCAAAGCCGCCGTCCCCGTCTATGGCTGCGGCTTCCTGCATGAAGGAGAGTCGGTGCAGAAGCCCTCGATCGACAAGCTCGGCGAGCGTCGCCAGGAGTGGGTCGACACCTACGATCCCTCAAGCCTGCTCAAACACTGCCATGTCCCGATCCTGTTCGTCAACGGGACCAACGATGTTCACTACGTGCTCGACAGTTACCAGAAAAGCTTCAACGTCGTCCCTGGACCCAAGCAAATGCGGATTCAAGTCAACATGCCCCACGGCCATCCCCCCGGCTGGGCACCCCAGGAAATCGGCCTGTTCATCGACTCACATTGTCGCGGCGGCAAACCGCTGCCAGTTCCGGGTGAGCTCACACTGACCGGAGAAACCATCCAGTTGACCTACACCAGTGCCATCCCACTGAAGTCCGCCCAACTCCACTACACCACCGACACCGGCCTGCGCAGCGACCGCAAATGGCACTCGATCGACGCCGAGATTCACCTGGCCGACAGCGCTGGTAACAACACCGGACTCATCACCACCCCAGCACCACCAGCCGACACGAACACCTGGTTCCTCACACTGACGGACGATCGCGGGGCGATGGTGAGCACCGACGTGCGGTTTGCGGAGTAGAGGCGTCGTTGCCGCACATGGCGTTGGATCGCGGAGCGATCCACGACTATGGGCTATGTTGCCTTGGGGAGCAGTGTGCTGATGCTCGTGAAGACGATGTAGGCGTCGGCGGCCGGGGGGCCGTTGTTGGTGGTGGCGGTGGCGTCTACGAAGGCGGTGGTGGCGACGGTGCCGAGGATCAGTTCGGTGTCTGAGCCGATGTCGATCACGGTGGTGGTGAAGTCACCAATGGTGATCGAATCACCGACAGTCAGTTCAGTCGTGAACAGTGTCCCGGTGCCGGTGACCGTGGTCAGGTTGGTCGAGTCGACCGTCAACGTGCCGGTGAGTTGGACGGGGACGGTGTTGGAGTTCAGCAGTGGGACTGTGCCCAATCCAACCCCAGAGACCGTGAAGAACTGAGAGATGTTGCTGATGGCTGTGTCGTAGATCGTGTCGACGACATCCATGCCATTGCCCAGCACTTGGCCGAATACCGTGAAGGGGTTCGCGGTGCTATCGAGCGTGAAATTGTCGAGCGTGTTGATATACCACTGGCTCGTCGCACTGTCCGGGTCGGACGTTCGGGCTGCGGCAATCGTACCGCGAGCGTTCGGATGTGCGGACGATGCCTCGTTGGCAACTTCCGCGTCAGTCGTGATGCCGGTGAGGTTGGTTCCGTTAAGCACGGCACCGCCACCCTGAATCACATCCACACCGGAGTTCGCGGTCGTCCCAACGCGATGCACGATGGAATTCGTAAACCGCGTCTGATAGTTCAGGAAGTTCGCGACGTGATTTGGAGTGTCGTCGTCGAAGAACTCGACATCGAATGTCCCCACGTTGGACACGAACCGCGAAATCGTCCCGACGGCGCGGTAGATGTCGAACTCTTGCGTTAGTTGATCGTCGCCATCCGTCGCCCGGATCGTCACTGTGTTGTCACCAGCGGCAATGGGAACATCGACGGTGTAGGTGCCATCGGTCCCGACAGTCGTCGTCGCGGTGGTAAACGTGCCGCCGCCGAGGTCGACTTCGATGGTGGCTCCGGCCGTCGACGTTCCGGTCACGGCAATGGTGCTCAGGTTGGTTGTGTCCTGGTTACCGGCCTGAATGAAATTGTTGCTGCTGGTGTCCACCGTCAGTGTCAGCGGAGTCGTTTCGCCAAGGTCCATTCGGGCTGCATCGGCCCGGGCGACGGCGCCATCGGTGATTTGACTGGTAATCAGCGCATCGCTCACGGTGCTGGATTCAAAGCTGGGGGTCCATTGGCCGCCGCCGAAGGTGTTCGTGCCGCCCAGTTCCAAAGCGTCCGGTTTGCCCAGGATGCCGCCAGCGAAGAAGAACTGGCCGAAGCTGTTCGTCCCCTGCACGCGAATGTTGTCCTGCCCCTGCAACATGTACAGATGCGTCATGCCGGTCACAGTGAGACCATTGATCAGAACCGTGTCGTTGTGTCGACCGGCGAACACCCACAGATTGCCGCCAATCGTCGAGTTGGTCAGGGCGAAGGAATCCATCCAGTCGCCGGTGTTGAAGATGACGTTGCCATTGACGGTGGAGAGGTCGAGGACAATGTCGTCGTGCCCGCGCGTGCTGAGCAGGTTGAGGTCGCCGCTGATGGTCGACTCGGAGACTGACAAGAGGTTGTCTCCTTTCTCGGCCCAGAAAGTGACGTCGCCGGAAATCGTCGCTTCGCTCAGGCTGACGACATCGGCTCCGTTATCGGTCCAGACGAAGACATCGCCGCCGACCGTTGCCGTGTTGATGCCCAGTTGTGACGTGCCAGAGTGGTCGATCATCCGGACGTTCCCGCCAACCACGACATCGGCGTTGATTTGCAGCGAATCA
>JAGQQB010000475.1 GCA_020426425.1 Planctomycetaceae bacterium
TCCGCAATGACGTGATGTATCGGCAGTTCAGCAGTGAGTTTCAACGCATTACGGAGCAGTTGGCGGCCTCGGCCGAGAAGGGGAATTTCGATCAGGCCGCACTCAAGTGGATGGATGTGACGATGAGTTGCATCGAATGTCATCGGTTCGTGCGCGGCGTTATGGTTGCTCGCGAAACGGAATAGTTGACGCATCGAGTTCAGGCGGTGGCCGATTCGGTCAGGTGGCCCAGAGGAGCCGCTGCTGCGGCAGGAGGAGTGCTATGAAAGTCGTCATCGCAGTGGACAATTCGGCGACCGCCGAGCATGTGCTCGATGTCGCCGCTGCGTTTCCGCTGCCGGAAGAAGTCCAGGCGGCGGTTGTCTCGGTTTGCCCTGTACCCGATCTGCACTCAATGGGCAGCCTGATCCCTGCTGCAGTGAACGAGATGGTCGACCACTGCCGACACGAGGCGGAGGGAGTTGTTGAGCGCGCGAAAGAGCGTTTGGCGAGCCGCTTCCCAGGGGTGCAGACGATTGTCGACAGTGGGCATCCTGCCCAGACGCTGCTCAAGGTCATCGGCAACGAACATGCGGCGTTGGTGTTCCTCGGCGCTCGACGTTTGGGAACGATGGACCGGCTGCTACTGGGGAGCGTTTCGGACCGTGTGGTGCGGCATGCTCACTGCTCTGTGGTCGTCGTGCGTCCGCAAACGGCGCACGTCCGTCCTAATCACATCCTGATCGCATTTGACAACTCGCCGGGGATTCGCCGGGCGGTTGAACACTTGGCCGCCCAGGATCATCCTGCAGGGACTCACGTACGAGTGGTTTCCGTGGTGCCCGCGCCAAGTCCGTTCCGGCCCGATGTGCTCACCCCCAGCAGTGGCATTTGGGAGGAGGAATTGCGGCATGTGCAGGAGGGACTCAACTGGGCGGAGGACCAGTTGTGCGAACACGTGACCGCCGTCACGACTGCGATGCATGAAGCGGACCATGTGGCGGACGACTTGCTCAAAGCCGCGAGCGATTTCGGGGCCGATCTGCTCGTCGTGGGAGATACCGGCAAGAATGCACTGGAGCGGTTCATGCTCGGTTCAGTTTCCAGTCAACTGCTGCATCGCGCGCAGTGCTCGGTCTGGGTCTCCCGACCGGGAACCGCGTGATCGATGCTGACAAGACGCTAAAACGAAAACACGCTCCGGAGGTTCCGGAGCGTGTTTCGATTGGTGTGCTGAGTCGGCGTTTCAGGAGAGGGCAGCAGCCCTCCGAGAACTACTCGACCACTTCCACGGCTGTGGCGCAAGGGCCCTTCTTGCCCTGACCGACTTCGTACTTCACGACCTGGCCTTCGTGCAGCGCTTCGAACGAGGTGCCGCGGACTTCCGAATGATGGAAGAACAGATCGCCCCGTTCCCCTTCAATGAAGCCAAAGCCCTTCTCCAGCAGCTTACGAATCTTCCCTTGTGGCATGTCTACACTCCGCAACGTTAGGTTGATGTCTTGTCCATTGTGCTTCAACGTGAATCAGATGAACTCGACGGGATGGGAGCAGGGAGCCACGGAACTGCGGTGTGGAGTTTTTTGAAAACCCGTTCACCAGGTATGGGTGACTTCGAACTACCGGCGATTGACGTTCAATCGGACCGACCTACTTCTTCTCTGCTCAGTCTTCTGGAAGACCACGCTTCCTGGACGATCTCTCGCCGGGAAGAGTGGAACTCCTTGCTGGCCATATTCTGTTAAAGTCTGGCCGACAACACAAAGTCAAATGGCCGTGGTTCCCAAAGATTTCTCAGACCGGTCGGACCGGCCCAAATGGGAGATTTGGGCATTCACTGGGCCTGATTTCCCGCAATAAGCAAGCCGAATCGCCTCTCCTCGCGACGATCAGCACGGGCAACCCGGCATGAACAATGTGCCCAAACTCGGTCCCATACCGCGCCAACCGGGTTAAGGAGCATTCCCGTGCGGGGGCGTAATGCCAAAATCTTCAATGGTCAACAGGGACTGAAAGGGGATGTTTCTGGCCTCGAAATTCGCTCGGCCCCCTTCCATGCGGTCGATGATCGCGAGCACCTGAACCACTTCGCAACCGAATTCTTGAACGCGGTCGATCGCCAGCAGCGAACTGCCGCCGGTGGTGACGACATCTTCCACGATGGCCACTTTCATCCCCGGCTGCACCGGACCTTCGACAAACTTGTTCGTCCCGTGCCCTTTGGATTCCTTCCGCACTAGAAAGCCGATGAGATCCTGCCCTTGATCTGCTGCAGCGGTCAATACGCCAGCGACGATCGGATCGGCCCCAATCGACATCCCGCCGACCGCTTGAATCGCATCTGCATCCAGCAGTTCGAGCAGGCCGCTGCTGATCAACTGCAATCCCCGAGAATGCAGCGTGATCTGTTTGCCATCCAGGTAATACTTCGCCTTCTTGCCACTGGCGAGCGTGAAGTCGCCAAACTTCAGCGCGCGTTCACGGAACAGGTCAATCAGTTGCGATTTGTCGTAGGGGGCAGACATGGCGCTGAAGAACTTGGGGTTAGAAGCGGTCCAGATGGCATCTTGGCCGTCGATGTCGGCGGGGTCAATCGACTCGATGGCTTTTGGTCCAAGGACAAGGGACTGGGGACAAGGGACTGGGGCCGCGATGTGTTCAGTATCGCTGCATCTGTACGCTACTCCCGACTCCCCATTCCCGACTCCCACGTCAACAACGCATGTGGCGACCATCCGCGCGCTACTTCTTCTGTGGGCGGAACGCCGCGATCTTCGCCGGATCGGTTTCCAGGTGCGGGCCA
>JAGQQB010000476.1 GCA_020426425.1 Planctomycetaceae bacterium
ATTGAAGTCCCCCTGCACATAGCTGGTCCAGGTCGTATCCGCATCCCAGGTGTCAACGATCGTCGTATGAATCCCGATTTGGACGTTCAGGCCAACGTACCACCTTCGCTGCTCCACATCGACCAGCAACACGTCATCCTGTCCCGGTCTGGGCGTCACGCGAATGGAAATCGGTTCGGCGAGTGTGATCCCCGCATCGGGTGCGACGACCTCAAGTTGTGCATCAAGAGTGGGGTTCGATTTAACGGACAGCGCCGATCCTGGTTTGAGCCTGATATCGTGGCCGCGAATCTCGAACATGTCGGCATCAGGGCCGGTCACGCGAAACTGCCGTGCCGTCGCTTCCAGACCAACAACATCAAACGTGGCGACCTTCAGTCCGTTCGTCAAATTGGTGTCTTCCCGAACCGACTCTTGCGTGTAGCGCAGATCGACGGAAACGGAGGGAGCCAATCCGAAGCTCACGTCATTGGCCGGCACCCCAAATGACGAGTCGACAATCTGGACAAGGCGGTCGCCCAGCCAGTGCAGTGACTCGAACGAGTAGGCATGCGAGAGCGTCATGAACGGAGATTGCTCACCTGTCTCCAGATCCAAGTTCACAAGTCTCCCGACACCATCAATCGTACGGGGATAGACCAGAGAAGTGCCGTTGTACGTCATGGCCCAGGTTGGCACATTGGACGTATCGAGCAGCAATCGCGAAGAGCCATCAAGTTCGAATGCGAAGATGTCGTCATCGGTGTTATCGAAACTCAGCACGCGTCGTTTCCAGGGATCGAAGATGATGGAACTGGTTCCCTCCAATCCAGTGATCCCCGTCCCGTAAGAGGTGAGCCCCGGAGGACTCAGGTCGACTTTGGCGAGTCGAAACACAGACGCGGTTTCCGTGAGTTTCTCCACCGTGTAGATCGTGTCGGTGACAGCGTCGTAGGCGAGGCCCGCAGCCACCTGCAAGTTGACCTTGAGAATGGAGGTTGCTTGTCCGGTCACCGGATCGATCTCGTAGTATTCGTCCTGGAAGATGTTCACCCCGATGAACTCACCGGCTTTGGTCACGACCAGGCCGTGCTGATCGACGGTCAATGGAGAAGCCACGATCTCCACCTGTCCGGTTGTTCCATCAATGTGGACAAGTTTCATGCCCCCCGTGGCGTGTATCGTTCCGTAGTACTCACCGGCATCATTTCCGGGTGTGGACTGGCGGGTGCCTGCTGGGGCGATCACACGAATGTAGCTGCGATCAGTGACCGGGCCAACGAGTGCGTATGTGCCATCGGTGGCAGTGGTCGCAACTGGTTCGTTCGCATCACGCATCTGGTTGTTGTTGTGATCAACGAAGACTTGTACGCCGGCAAGCCCCCCTTCCCCAATGTCGCGGCGACCATTCCCATTGTGGTCGTCGAAAATCGTTCCGGTGAAAACCAGGACATCTGCCTCAACGGCGCCGATGTCTGCATTCAGCCCTTTGGGGCGCGACTCGCCACGCTGATCTTTGAACGGTGCAGCAGCCGTAAGTCCAGCATCGATTGCTGGACTCCCAAACTGCACCAGATGGGTCCGCGTTGGTCCACCATTGTCACGCAGTTCGCCCAGTCGTGCCGGGAGATTCAGCAAGTCGCCCTGCGTACCAAAGCCGCTGCTGCCGGTCGTGTTACCGACGAGGTTGTGTCCCAGCGATTGAACCGTCCCGCGAACATCAGGACCATTTGCCGAGACGTTGTTTGCGACGATGGTGTTCTGCAATGTAACCACCCCGGCGGCAATCATCGTGCCGCCGCCAGCAATCGTCCCGGTGTTCCCCGTTATTGTCACACTCTGAATGTGGGTTTGACCATAATTGATCAATCCACCTCCGTAGGCCGCCTGATTGCCCGACAATGTTGAATTGACAATAGATAGTACGCCACTGCCGCCATTGAAGATGCCTCCGCCGAGACCGCCGAAGTTCATCGGTCGATTGTCTGTCAGCAGGGATGATTGGAGCGACAACTCACCGAGATTGTATATCGCTCCATTGCTTGCCCGGTTTCCAGACAATTCGCTGTCGCGAATTGTCGTACTTGCGTCGGCTCGGGCGATGTACAGCGCCCCACCAGACGCGGCTTGATTATCTGTCAGCTGGCTGGCGATAAGATGCACGATGCCGCTGGAATAGATCGCCCCCCCAAAGCTCGCCGCGCTATTGCCGGTGAGTGTCACGGATTCCAGCATCAGCTGGCCTCCTGCATCAACACGAATCGCGCCTCCCTGACCACCCGGATCACGACCGCCCGAAAGCGACATCCCGCGTAGTCTCAAGGTTCCCGAGCGAACGTCAAAGATCCGGTCGAGCTGGTTCGCGTCGATCATCGTGCCTTCGCGCCCGGCCCCAACAAGGTCCAAATCTTCAAGCACGTCCAGGTCACCGGTCCGACTATTGCCTTCGAACGCGCCGGACAACGAGAGTTCGTATCGGCCAGAGGGGAGTTCGATCGTGTCGCGTCCAGCAAGCGCATTTGCCTCCATAATGGCGGCTCGCAGGCTCGTCATCCCATTAGCGTCGGCTGCGACTCCATCGCCCGGAGTTGCATCCACAGTATCGGCCACCGTGTTCACAACGAATGCGCTGAGCAACACACGATCTTCCAGTGCTTCGCCACGTGAACGACATTGAGGATGTCGTCGTGATGGGTGCCGTTTCATGAATCCTCGCTTACGAAGCGGAAGAGCACACCATCGCCGCAAGTGTCTCAGAATCTTCATGATCAACTGTCCGAATGCCCACGGGAGAGAA
>JAGQQB010000477.1 GCA_020426425.1 Planctomycetaceae bacterium
ATGGTAAACACCGACGCGCTGTCACGGTCGACTCAGCCACCCAGAATGGCCGCATTGTAGAGCTGGCGAAATCGCAACGCAATTCCCGAGTGCATTCCAGAAGACGTGAACTGGACGAGCTACGAGTTCTCTAGCCCGCGCTGAAAGGCGAGCACCAGGTCGGAAGTGGTGTAGTACCCATCCCCATCGAAATCGCCGTCCTGCCACGTCGCTCGCTGGTCCAGAGGCTGGCTGGCCAAGTATGCCAGGTCGTCGTCATCGAAGCAGCCGTCCAGATCGACGTCGCCGTACGTCAAACCAAGACCTTCAATCGCCAGCGCGTGATAATCTGCCTGCCCGATCCTGCCGTCGCCGTTCAGATCAAGTTCAACGAAGAAGCTTTGTGCCGTTCTGTGGGAGACGCCGTCGAAATAGATCAAGTCGTTCACGTCCAGCAAGCCATCCAGATTTAGATCGAATTGGCTGGTCATGCCATCCGGCGGCGTGTCGGACACCACGAACACAATATCCAGCGACGGCATGATTGCTACGTTGCCGTTTGAATCCCGAACAACATGCCCTGCGGTCTCTGACAGCAAGCGATACTCCCCGGGCAGCAGGGGACCCAGCGGCAAGTCTACGATGTTGTCGAACGAAGCTACGAGGCCGGACTCCATGGATTTGTTAATGGACCCTTCCAGTCGCAACATCATCGAGTCGATATTGACCTCCTCATTGAACTGCAGAAACAGACTCGCTTCTCCCGGCGGCAACCAGCCTCGTTTCGCTAGCGGGATGTGTTGTAGCACCGGCGGCATGGCATCGACCATGAACCGATCGTCAGCCAGTTCACCTCCGGCTGTGCTCAAGCAAGCCCCCTCGCGAACTCGCAATTCGTACGTTCCCGGATCGACCTCATGCGCCGTCCCCAGCCACAATTGCGTCGGGGTCCGCCATTGCATCTGGGTAAAGTCGGGGCCATTCCAGCTCAAGTCGTCAAGCGAGCATGTTCGCTGATCGATCGTGGTGGCTGTTTCCAGCATCATTCCGTTGCCGGATACCCTTAAGTCGTACAGCCAATTCGTGCTTCCAGCGATCTGCGGATCGAGTTGAGAGATCGTCAGCACGTGCGTGTTGGATGATGTGAGCGCAGTCCGTCGCGTTGTGTTTAGCAGGAATTCAGCATACAAAGCAATGAACTCCGTCGGAGGGTACAGATCAGCGAGATCGACCAGAAGCTGAACCGAGTAGCGCTGCGATCGTTCCGAGGCGGCGGCGAGTGCAAGAGGACGCGATTCTCTCGCTGTGACAACGATCTGTCCATCTTCGTCCAGCAATCGCAGTCGGAGGTCCGCATTGTTCATAAAGAGCGGCCGAATATCAACGAGCAGTTCTTCTCCCGCCGCCGCATCGATCTGGTATTCAGCCACAATCAACTCGCTACTGAGAGGGTGCCACGTGAAGTTGTCGACGATCAGCGTGGCATCCGTTGACTGCAAGAAGAAGTCTACAGTCACGGGGTGTTCGCTTTCTTCCCCCGTTCGCTCAATGAATAGACTCAGATGGCAAATCGTAGCGGGGCATTCCTGCAACTGCTGCTCCGTGTACGCTTGCGATGTACCTGCCGAGACGGTGACTTGGTTTCGGTACTCATCAGGTGCATCCGTCGCATCAGGCAGTCTGCTCAAATGGTAGTCGAATTGCAGGATGGCCCAGGGATCGGGTGGTGGAACAAGTTTCAGGGTGCTGCTGAGTTGGATCGGTGCTTCGAACCGCGGAGCCAACACGTCGAAGAACTCGCTTCTGCTGGGGTTGCCATCAATGGACCACTGAATTGTTGTGTGTGCATCGGCAACATCGGTGTCAGCGAAACTGATGGTGATATCTTGCTGCAACTGGGCGCGAGACAGGCCGGCGGGCAGAACCGGGCCGAAAGCCATTTCGGCTGCGCCGGGGTTGTCAAGCACGAGCAATTTGTGAGGCTGATAGATGTGGAATACGCTGAGAAGATCGTCTCCACTGCCATCCACAATTTCAGGGCGAGGTCCAGTGAATAGGCCGTCTTTCGAACGAAACTCCAATGCCAGTATGAGAGCATCCGGTTTCGCGTACGCAGTGACTTCACCTGACTCCGAATCGTAATCGATCAGCAGGCCGCTGACGTGCGGCGGACGTGTCGAGTCCGTCCCCTGGACCCGCAGGTGAAGCGCCCGATCCTGTGACGGCAGCCCGTCAGTTGAGAAGCCGGGCCCTAAAAAGACTTCACCGCCCGGTGATGAGATCTCGGTCGTCCAGTTTGGGCCAAGCGTCTCGTCCTCGAACGATTCCAACATCGCGGGCGTCGGTACGGTGATGTCGCTATCGGCAAGCAATGAGATGTAAGGCAGTTCCGAGCCGTCGGGCGGTGGCCATGCCAACTCCAGTGGCTCCTCTGGAGAAACCCAGGTGCGTTGTACGCCCAGCAGTGAGCTCAATTCGATGTATTCCTGCTCTTGGTCGACGTCCATCCACACGGAGACGTGAAGTGTGGTCGGCCGGTCGAATACGATCTCATTGGAAGTCGAAAACAGATTCTCGCGTTCCAGCAAGATACCTCGTCGCGACGGGACCCAGTCCAGGTCGATTTCCCCTTGTGGCCCAGTGACCGAAATGGCTTCCAGGCTGACTGCGTTCCTGCTGCTTTCGGCGGCGAAGAAAGCGGTCTCACCGGCTTGCAGGTCGATCGACAATTCGCAAGCCGCGGTGGTTTCAGGCCTGAACACCAGGGAGGCGTTGAGCAGACGCGGGCCGTCATCAC
>JAGQQB010000478.1 GCA_020426425.1 Planctomycetaceae bacterium
ATGTGCTCTTCGACGATTTCACGTGCGATCGAGCCAACGTTCTTGTAGCCAACGCTGGTGTAGTATGGTCCCTGCGGAGCGGGATAGCCTTCTTCAGGGAAACCAAGCGGACGGCCATCCTGCATCAGGAAGTATTCCTGCTCCAGGCCAACCCACAGTCCGCCATCGTCATCAGAGATGTGAGCGCGGGTGTTGGAGGGGTGTGGTCCCCGATCCTGCGGCAGATGCACTTCGCACATCACCAGGAAGCCGTTACGACGAGTGCTGTCTGGATACAGAGCGACGGGGTGCAGCATGCAGTCCGAGTCGTGACCTTCCGCCTGCTGGGTCGAACTCCCGTCGAATCCCCACTCAGGGCAATCTGCGACGGACTTCGGTGCCGAGGTGACGATCTTCGTCTTGCTGCGAAGATTGGGGATCGGCTGATAACCGTCCAGCCAGATGTATTCCAACTTGTAGTACTCAGACACCGTGCCAACCTCCGAACGAAACTCTGGAACGCATTGGGTTTGACTGCCTGGAGACCGCGAATCTCGTTGTGTCCGCCACCAACCAGTCTGAGAGGCACCACGCCTCAAGTTGGGGCGAGTCTAAAGGGAGGGACCTGCATTGCAAGCGAGTTTCGCATCGTCAAATCGCAGAATTGTCGAACCCTCGTAACTGGTGCGCCACTAGCGTGCATCAACTGCCCGCATAAAGCGCAGTTGCTGAGTCAAACCGCCTCGGGTACGGTTCGCCTGTACACCGAGTGCCGCGTCAACTGTATCGTGAGGCATTCGATCGTGTGGTTCTGCGAGAATCCGCATGTGTGGCTGACGGCTCAGACCACATCCGACTACAATCGTTCTCTTTGACTGGCCAGGCAGCCTCAGACTGTTTTCGAATTGCCGACGTACATCATGCCTGAAATCTGTGTGACCATTGGGAGAACCCGCCACAAGATGGTGCTGGCCGAGCACCGGGCACTGGCGGAGCGGGGGGCGACGCTGGTGGAGTTGCGGCTTGACTGGATCTCGCGACAGGCGGACCTGTCGCGATTACTCCAGAATCGTCCCACGCCAGTCGTGGTGACCTGTCGCCGTCCTGACGATGGCGGACGCTGGCGGGGAAGCGAGGACGACCGACGCACACTCTTGCGGCAGGCGATCGTCTCTGGGGCTGAGTACGTTGATCTGGAAGAGGACATCGCCGGTGCCATCCCCCGCTTTGGTAAGACGAAACGCATCGTCAGTCATCACGACTTCGTGCAGACTCCCGACGATTTGGAAGCGATCCACGCCAGGATGTGCAAGCTCGACCCCGATGTCGTCAAGCTCGTCACGACGGCAAACTCACCACAGGACAATGTCCGGTTGCTCCATCTCGTGAAAAACGCGGTCGTGCCGACTGTCGCCTTCTGTATGGGGGATTTGGGCGTCGTCAGTCGCATTTTGTGTGGCAAGTTTGGGGCCCCGTTCACCTACGCCACCTTCAGTCAGGACCGTGTCCTCGCTCCGGGGCAACTCTCGTTCGAAGAGATGAAACGAATCTATCACTTCGAAAAGATTGGACCACAGACGCCGGTTTACGGAGTGCTCGGCGATCCGATTGGACACAGCCTCAGCCCATTACTGCACAATCTCGCATTTCATCACGAACGAATCGATGCCTGCTACGTTCCGATGCGGGTCCCAGCTGACGAGTTCGCGGACACGCTGCGCGCGTACGAATTTCTGGGGGTGCAGGGCTACAGCGTTACGATTCCACACAAGCAGGCGGCATTGCGGTTTGCGAATCTGGCCGACGAGTCATCCGTCGAGATCGGAGCCGCGAATACACTGTTCAAGGATCCGCAGGGAAAGTGGCGCGCCTCGAACACAGACTATGCGGCGGCGCTGGAGTCGATTCTGATCGGCTTGGCCCAGAAGGGGGTGAAGTCACTTTCCGGTCAACGAGTTCTGCTCTTGGGCGCCGGAGGCGCAGCGCGGGCAATTGGACTGGCAGTGATGAAATCACAAGGGGTCCTCACGGTGACCAATCGCACCAAGGCACGTGGCAAGACGCTTGCTGACGAACTTGGTTGTCAATTTGTCACCTGGGAGAACCGCGGCGCGAGCGCGTGCGATGTGCTCGTGAACTGCACTCCGGTCGGAATGTCCCCCAACGTGGATGACACGCCCTACGCACAACACTGGATGCATGACGGTTTGGTCGTCTTCGATACCGTGTACAACCCCGAGAACACACTGCTGCTGAAGGAAGCTCGTGAGCATGGCTGTTCCGTCGTGAGTGGACTGGAGATGTTTGTGCGACAGGCGGCGGCTCAATTCAAACGGTTCACAGGCCGCGAAGCGCCGCTGGATGTCATGCGTGAGACACTGCGGCGGCGGATTTCCCCCGTGCGCTATCAACTCCCAGACGATCCGGAAGAAGCCTCCTGAGGCGGTCTCGCAATTGCTGCCTCGGCCAGGATGCGGTGGAATTCCGCGACAGCGCGAAGCAGACAGTGGAATTCAAACAATGGCGAAGCGCGCGAGCACAAGGCGGGTGAATCGTTACCAGCGCCGTTCATTGGCGCGGCGCCAAGACCATGCCCAACAGATCGTCGACCGCTTGAAGCAGGAATTTCCGGTCGCCGAATGCGCACTGCAGCATCGCAATGCATATGAACTGCTCGCGGCAACCATTCTGTCGGCACAATGCACCGACGAACGAGTCAACAAGGTGACGCCGAATCTGTTCCGGCAATACCCCGATGTTCAGTCACTGGCGATTGCTCAACAGGCGG
>JAGQQB010000047.1 GCA_020426425.1 Planctomycetaceae bacterium
CGAGCAGGAAGCGTTGCGTGAAGGCGGCACAGGCTTCGGGGAACGTGTATTGCAGAATCAACATGTCTCCCGGCTGGACCAGAATGTTCTCGTGGTCGTACTTCATCGCCTTGATGACATCGACCTCGATGCGGGCGGTTTGTCCGTTGCAGAGCTTACGGATGATGAGCAACCGGCTCGCGCTGTTCGAGACATCCTGATTCAGAGCCGAGATTCCCCCAATGGATCGGTTGACCTGGCCACTCTGCTGAGATCGGCTTTCGGCAATGGAGAGGGCTTCCAGGACGCGGAGATCGTAGTCGCGTGGCAGGGTGTATTGCCCGCCACCGAGCAAACCGCCAGTGTAGAAGACTTCCGTCTCGCGGGACTCGATGAAGACAATGTCCCCATCGTACAGCGTGATGTCTTGTTCGGTGAAATGGATCTGTTCGCCATCAAACAGCCGCAGCGGAATCTTGATGACGTTGGGGTTGTCGATCGTAGGATCGAAGCCGTTGAGCATCTGGTCCCAGCCCCCATCAAACCCTTCCTGCTGCGGAAGCGGACCAGCCTGCATCAGCGAACCCATTGGATACTGCGGAGCCGACTGAAATTGTGGTGACGCCAGAGCCGGAGTCAGGACCGGGACGGGTTCCGGCAGCATTTCGCCCGATGTCTGTTGCGGGAAAGAGTGTCCAAACCCGGTCGACGACGTGGCGGGTGCCGCCACTGGGGTCACACCCCCATATTGGATCGATTGCGATGGTCCAGGGACGGGCTGTCGCAGATTCCGCGCCCCAGGCTGTGCGAGGGGGCTGGTATTGGCGGGCACAGCTGCGTCTGCGAACGAATGCTGCATCAGTGCGATGCGGGAACGACCGGACGCCGGAGCCATGGGATCGAAGTTGAAGTCCGCATTCTCAATCGTGGCAGCATGACCGACAACACCACTCATCTGCTGAATGACCCCATTGCCACCCGGCGCGAATCCCTCTCCCCCGGACGAGCGGTAGCCTGTTTGCTGTGGGGGATAGCTCATCCGCTGAATGGGCAGTTCCATTGGCTGGGCGGAATGCCCTAACCGCTGGACTGGATACTGAGGCTGCGGAATCGCTGCGTCCGCCGATTGCACGGGAGATCCCATTTGCTGTGCGTATCCCAAGTGTCGCTGCTGAGTATAGCCCATCTGTTGTACGGGATACGGCATGAGCACGGGCTGATGCGGTGCATTCACCGGTTCCGCCAAAGTTGGCTGAGGTGAGCCCCCACAGGCACGTGAGCGACTCTGGCGACCACGAATGATGTACAGCGTGTTCTCTGCATCTGCCCCGGGGAGCCCATCGACCCCAGCCATGGTGAGTGCATGGGCGACATCGTTTTCGCCAGATCGGAGACGCACGACACGTGCGGTCCCCTTGCGCGACTTGCCGTAGTTGATGGATCCTTGCCCGGATTGTGGCTGCGACTCCTGCGAGAACTCCTGACGGTAGATCAGAACGCGATGTTCTCGCGCCCGGTAGAGGGAGACCATGATCATCGCCTCGTCCGGCTTGAGGATCTGAGTCTCTTCTGTATAGGCGCGACGAATCGCCTCCTCCACTTGATGCAGTGTCATACCGCCAACATGAATCGCTTCGACTTGTGGCAACTTGATTGTACTGTCGTCCCGCACTTGAATGGGGTAACCAATCGTCGGGGGATCATCCGGGGAACTCGGTATGTTGATGGGGGGCGCGATGCCGACTTCCTGGACTTCGGCGGACATCGTTCCCAGAACGCGAGGAACATAAATGGCGAGAATGTCGCCGCCGGAAACCAGATGCTGCTCTGGTCGCGTGCGCATCAACAAGCTGGGATCGAGTTGTCGCCGCCCTTCCCGTGACTCCGCCATGAACTCGTCCGGCACGTAGCTGGCCGGAACGCCGCGGACAGGGTGGAAGGCCGCACATCCCTGAAACACCAGTAGTGACGCCAGCACAAACTGTAGCGACAGTCCATGCCAAACCCCATTCCCCTTGGCAATGCAGGGAGATTGGGAGCGGGTGGTTGATGCAACCTGATTCATGTCACCATCCGTGGCGAAACATGGAAGGATG
This sequence comes from Planctomycetaceae bacterium, assembly GCA_020426425.1. GTDB lineage: Bacteria > Planctomycetota > Planctomycetia > Planctomycetales > Planctomycetaceae > JACKHO01. The sequence continues at coordinate 2,076 of JAGQQB010000047.1, forward strand.
TGCCGGCACACCCTTCACGGTTTTCTGTTTAGTATGACCACCGAGCTTCCTGCTCAGCGGCACTCGCTGCTCGTCACCCGACGATCACAGTCGGGGACGCCTGCGGAATACACATAGTTGGATTGTCCGCGACAGGCGACCGCTTCATTCGCTCCCGCCGCATATCCGGCATACCACTCCTGCACCCGCTCATGTCCACATGGGGAGCGGGCACATTCCTTCCAGTAGGGTGAAGGGGGCAACGGGGGGATTCGTCCATCGGCCCCCAAGGCCACATCTTCAAATGCCTGTTCATAGCCACGACGGAAGTCGCAGCTGATCTCACAGTTCTGACGCACGCACTTCAATGATTCCTTGGACGCCTCGTGGGCCAGAATCTTGGAATGCGTCTCGTCCAGGAACCGGCAGTAGTGATTGTTGCACTGCGGTGGACAAATCCACGCGTTGCCAAACCCCCACGATCCACATGGACCGCATTGGCAGCCCAGCAATGGGGTGAGGAACAAAACTATCAGGAAAGGTCGCATGTCTTTGGCTGTGGTCAAAAGGAACCTCTGTTGTCCAGGGACACAGTCCGCTCTGCATATCGGCAGCAGCGCAACTGTTGCGAAATGCAAAGCCCAGCCCCATTGCGGGATCGGATCGTCCCGTCGTGGAATCATCGTCAGTTGCCCCCCAGATTGCCCAAGTTTCGGAGTCCACAACTCATCTTGCCTGCTGGCAGCGATATCCCGTACACCCCGCAGCGGCAGTTTCTGCCGCGGCCCCTCGAATTGTCCATGGTGACGGAGCGATATGGATCCCCCTTCCAGGGAACTCGTCGAGTTGTTGACGGATTCCGGTCTGGCTACGCGCCGCGATCTGAGCCGCTGCACAAGGTACGTGCGCCGATTTGCGCGGGATCTGCCGACATTTGATTCTGTCTGGGTGGATGCCTTGGTCCGCATCCATGCGCTCACGCCGTTTCAGGCACAAATGGTGCTTGCTGGCGATGTTGAGTCGCTCCGCGTCGGCGAGTGGGTTCTCGAAGAGCGAATTCAGTGGACGCGGCAACTGGAGGTGTTTCGAGCGCGGCACGGCGACTCGAAGCAGCAAGCGACCGTTTCCCGGTTTCGTGCACAGCCAGCGATGCTGCGTGCGGCAGAAGAACGTTGGCGGAGATTGCAGGCACGGATTGATACCGTACGTCTTGCGCGGTCGACTGCACCGCAACAACTGGAACCTGCGGAAACCTGTTGGTGGGTCATCAGTCCGCGCGTCGACGGTGTCTCGCTGGAAAATCTAATCGTGCGGCGGGGACGCATCCCGGTCGACGTCGTTGCGGCGATTGCGTGTCAGCTGAGTCAGGAACTCGTCACGCTGCATCGGGGCAGCGTGCCTCATGGAGATCTCCGTTGTGCGAACGTGTTTCTGTCGCCTCAGGGACGTGTACAGCTCTTACATCATGGAGTACTGGAATCGTTGGAGCCGGGTCGACCACTCGTCACGCAACGTCCGTTAGAGTGCTTTGATGGGATGGCTCCCGAACGATCTGATGGAGAACTGGACGATGCCGCTCGCTGTCGGACCGATGTGTACGCGCTGGGCTGCCTGATGTGGCAGTTACTCGTTGGGCGAGCACCGTTCCCGATGGCGGATCCGTTGCTCAAGCAGGCGGCGCATCGTGGACGCCAGGTGCCTGCGGTGCGGGATTGGACGCCTGATGTCCCTGATCGTGTGAACGACCTGATCGCACAAATGACGAACAAGGACGCCGCGCGGCGACCGACGATGATGCAGGTCCACGAGGTGCTGCGTCCCCGTTACGATGGCATGGCCAAGCGACTGGCGAACTTCGTTCGGGGCTGTGAGTCGGCCTCAGCTCGTCCATTAGTCGCCCCTGGCGGTCAGCGTTTGGCGGCCTTGAATCCACAGTCAGGATCGGTCGGTGCGTTCCTCGCGGTGACCGGAGGCTTGCTGCTTCTGGCGGCGGGGTTGTGGTTAGGGCCCCAGTGGTATGGCGACGGGCAGCCGACTCCAATTGCGATGCAGGCGGCGGAAGATCCCGCACGACCAAATGCTGCTGCGGACCGTGACCGTGGGATGTCTGCCGCCGAGATCGATGTGGCCTCGGTCACGACAAATCCGCTCATCGACATGCCGGAACCGAACGCGGCCGGTCAATTGCTGTTGCTGCCAGGACGCTATCGCGTACGGGAACTGAGTCGAGGTGAGAAGCTGCTGATCATTGGCCCCAGCGAAGGGACAGCAGAGATCGTGATCCACGCATCGCCGTGGAGGCTGCAGGCGCCGCTGTTATCCCTCGCCAACGTGCGGTTGGTGGATGAGCGTAGTGCGCCGCATCGATCTTCGCCGCTGCTCGAGATCGCGGCGCAGGAGTTGGCAATTGACGCGGTCGAAACGCAGACGCCATTAGATCGCAATGAACCGATGTCGTCCGCAACCCCGCAAGTTGCGACCGGCACACCACACAACCTGACCGGTGTGCCGCAAATCTCATGGTCGATGTACGCACCGGGCGATCCGAATGGGGGACGGCTGTATGTGCGTGGCTGCTCGTTCATGGCCGGTGGGGATGTACTCTCGGTAGAGGGGCCACTGACGGCGGCGGCATTTGAGAATGTGCTGCAAACGGGTCGGGGTAGCCTGTTGACGTTGCATGAGGGAGTGCGCGCGGGGGTTCGGGCTCCGCTGCAATTTCAGCATTGCACGTTGCGCGACACCTCGGCCGCTGTACGCTGGCTCCTTTCAGCTGAGTCGCTCGGAGGGCAGCTCTCCATTCAGGGACGAGCATCGGTCCTCGAACTCGCACCCGGGACAGCGCTTGTCGAGTTTACGGGCGGACGTCTCAGTCCCGAGTGGGAACAGCATCTGGAGGTTGTCGCGGAAGGTCTGATCTTGCCTGCCGACCGATCGGTTGTCGGTTACCGCTACCTTGAATCGCCGACAGAATTCCGCACTCTGCCCACACGCACGATGCAGATTGATGGACTGCTCGCTGGCGATGTGGAGTTCCACGGTGCCGGCTTGTCGCGACGTGAAGACAGCCTGCTCCGCAGTGCCGCCGTTCCGCTGCTACCGGCAGATCAGCAGCCGGGGATTGGCGACATCATTCAGTAGTCACGTCCGTGCCAGGCCGCAGCAGCATGTGCTGCACCGGCCTGCGACCGACAGGGATCCGTCAACTCCTGGCGGCCATTACGGACTACGGCTAGGCGCCGCTGGAACTGGCTCGTCGTTGCCGATCGACTCCGCCGAATCGACGGGGCTGGTGGCATTGACAGGCGTTGGCTCGTTGGCGACTTCCGGCGCGTCAGCTGGTATGACGCTGCCTGTGCGCCCAACTGGGCCAGCAGATGTCGGCGCACTCAATGCTGGAGACCAGCAACGCACGCAGGGAGGTTTGACCGGAATGTGGTCACCCAACGCGACGTGAAACAGAGACCCGCGCCAGCGCGAGGATTCCAATGTACTGCCCAGGGTCAATCGGGCGTGAGACCAGTTATCCAGATCTCCTGAGACACCATGCAGCAGGGTGGTGTGCTGATCGATCCGAACCTTGAGATTGCCGGGAGCGTAGTCGATGCGGACGATGTGCTCCTGACCATCGAATTGCCCCAAACAAAGTTCATGAACGATGGCGCCATATTGATCTGCGATGTCCGTCTTCCAGCGGAACCGCAGTTCGTTCCCAAGTTGCCCCAGACACAGATTGCAGTCCGACCAGCAGTCGCCAAACAGCACGAGCGGGGTGAAGCAACAGGTTGGCTCGGCCAGTTGGAAGTGCGCGCCAAAGCTAAAGCGGCTTGCCGGACGGCATGTCTCCAGCACCGCGCTCCCCGCCCCTTCGAGGTAGATGTGTCCCCCGGAGAAGTTCAAACCGCGACCTTGTACAGGATACACCTGGCCGACGACTGCCGGCACCCAGCGTCGTGGCTGATCGACATACCATTCAATCATCCCCGACGGTACCACACCCCAGCGACTGGGACCCGACAAGCCGAGGCTGCGGTTGTAATTGACCTCTTTCACCGCCATCCCATATCCCGACCAGCCGCGCGTGTTCTCGGTCGCGATCCCGCAGCGCTTGCTGGAGTATCGAGCAAGGTTCAGTTCCGGGGGAGGCGTCACGTTCCAGCGATGCTCCGGCGGGACTCCCTGGGCTTCCCAATCCATGAACGCCGAACCCGCCGTCCACGATCCGGTCCCCCGCATGCCGCGATAGGCATAGCTCTGATCGATCGACCGCATTGCCCGGGCGACGTCGGTCAGTTCGAGGTTGACGGCGTCGCGCACGACGATTAGAGGGTTGACGTAATCCCTATGTGGTTCAATGGTTTCGGCAGGTTCGCCCCCCACCATCGGGACAGACATCAACAGCCAGGCAGAAAGGGCCAGCAGGGGACTTCGCATTTTCGGAACTCGCACTTCGTCAACAAGGTGGGGTTGTAACGCTTGTAACGATTCTTCCTATCGTAGCGAATTTGTCAATACTGCTTATCTTGCCTGTTGTGAAAATGTCGCAGTTCGTTGACGGGGCCGTCATGCCCTGCCGGCTCAGTGATCACTCCCCAACGCTGTTCCCAGGCCGCTTCTTTTTTTTCTTTTGGCGACGTCGTTCTTGTCGCGTCAGCGTTGCCGCTGCTTCCACCAACGATTCTTCACCGGCGCCCCCTGGTGTCCTGACCGACTTCTGCGGAGCCGCCGTAGGATGCGGTCCATCGTGTCGGGTCGTGGCCCGAGTTTCCGGGGCAGGCTCCTGTGCGGTGTTGCGCTGCTGTAGAGATGTCGGACGATCATTGGCCTGTCTGGTATCGACAAGATTGTCTCGCTGCGCCGAGTCAGCATCCTTTGTCTGGTTGGTCGCCGTAGCAACGGGTGTGCGCGCCGATTTGCGTTGACGCCGGGAAACCGGCTCAGCGGCGTCACCGTGCTTGCGCTGCAATCGAATCGGCGGAATCCGTTCGGCGACACGTTCGGCAGCTGCCCGAGTCTTGCGCCAGAGCCGAACCATGCGTGACGGCTTTTTGGGTGCCGCCTCATTCGTGACGTGAACTACGAACCGTGCATGGATCAGGAACGCACTGGCGGCACTAAGATGCCACAGCGTCGCCGTTGCCACCTGCAGCGGCAAGACATGATCGGTCGCGACCAGTTGGTTGCCCAGCAAAAGTACCAGCGTCGCAGCCACGGCACACCACCAGGAAATATCCCAGGCGATGCGACTGACCCGCGCATGCCGCATATCCACCTGCAACACGCGATGCATCGCCAGGAAGGCGATCGATGCCGGAACCAGCCAGTAGAGGGTTTCTGCCCGCCATGCTTCCATGGGATATTGCCGCAGGCCCCAGCGTGCAAATGCATGATGCAGATCGGTGGTGACACAGCAGCAGGCGATCGCCCAGAAAGCACCCGCTAGCCACCACACGCGATACCGACCGCCGAAGTCCTTGCGACTGCGGATGCGGTACCACAGGATCAGAAAGGTGAGTTGCGTCGTCGCGAGCAGGCAAACGGTGCTGAAGAATCGCGGCAGTCGCCGGTTCTCCAGGCTGAGGATTTCACGAAACGCACTGTCGCGAATCGCTGTCGACTGACCTACGACCAGCATCGTCCCCCAGAGAACAACGCCGAGCAAGATGATGCCCGCCAGTCGCCAGGGGGAATAAGGAATCAGACTATCGCGAGGATGCGGCGTAAGCGGTGCATCCCCCTCGATCGGTGGCTGCTCGGTGGATTCGGGGGCTTGAGGACTGGGACGACTTGGCGCGCGGCGACCAGCGGTCGATGCAGTCGGCGCGCTGGCATCCTGTGCCAGCCGTCGTCTGCGCCGATCAGCGCTTGATCCAGCTCCGATGAATCCCGTATCCATGGGCCTCAATTCATCCGTGCGAGGCGACCGTGACCGGGGAACTCTCGATTGAGAGTGCGGAACCCACGTCGGTCGACCTCCGTGTCTACCTGATGGAATCGGCTGTTCCTGCAAGTCGGTATGCGTCTGTCCGCCGCGCTGAGTCGGTTCCGCCTGCTCAATCCTGTGAGCAGTAGCCCAACCGTCACTTGCGTTGCCCCTTTCGCAGATTGACTGTCCCCGCCCTTTAACGCGACCGGAATTCCGGTTGTACGGATTGATTCAATTGTCCCGGTTGTAACGACCGTCCGACGTTGGCATACTTCCCTGGAACGTGCTGCAACAGGATGCGCCGATGACTCCTCTCTCCCGCTGCTGGTCTCACTCGTGTGATCTCATTCTCGCACTGGGCACGCTGCTCGATCAGATCACTGGGAATCCGCAGCAGCTGCAATCCCCACAAGCCATGGTTCTGCGGCTGGTCGCGCTCCTGGTCATCACTCTGCTGATCCAGTTCACAGGTGGTTAACGCCCTATCGTCGTGGATCGCTCTGCGATCCAACGCCCCGACTGCCGCAGCCCTTCAGCCTTGCTCACGAAACGGATAGAACCAGATTCCATACGGGGCAGATCGGGCAGGAATTGGCTCCTCGAATGCTTGCGGCTCTCCCAGCAACCACGCGTGCTTTTGTCGCAGCGATGCACCGGTCACCAACGCCTGCCGCGCGTCCTGCGAGGTCGCGCGTCGGCAGTCCAGAATATGCACAGTGCCAAGCACCACCTGTCGAGGCAACTCCTCTGCCGTGAGTCGATGCTTCACCAGATTGCGATCGGTGCCAGGATGCCGCGACAGCGGCGCCGTCGCGTATACATAGATCGGTCCGCGAACCGTTGTCGCCTGCGAACGGATTTCAATCTGTTTGATCCCCCGTACGATCAACTCCGCCCAAGGTTGCTGAACGCACAACGCGATTCGATTCGTGTCGAGGAACATCATGCGGCCGCGAATGAGGGAGAGCGTTGACCGAAGTGAGTTGCGGACTTCGTATCGTCGCCCATTCGATCGGATGGGCGACGATCAAGCAAGCGAGCCCGCATGCTGCTCACCCAGCGGTCCCCAATTGATCCGCGAAGAACGTTGCCGGACATGCAGCAGTCCGAGGATGACCGCCAGATAGACAAGCAGCGCGATAATCGCTGGCAGAGGCAGTTGAATATCCTCCACCAGCCGATACCGCACCAGCGTAATGGCCAGTAGGTTGTTGCAAAAATGGACCAGAATCGGAATCCACAGCGTTCGCGTCTGCAGATAGAGCCAGTGCAGCAGCAGCGCAATCGGCAGGGTTCCGACCGCGTGCGCCGGGGAGACATGCGCGATCGCGAAGAACAGCGAGGTCAGCAATACGCCCGGAAGCATGCCCCAGGTTTCAATCAACCGACGACCAATGAACCCGCGAAACACCAGTTCTTCTCCAATCGCTGGTCCGAGCGCCATGGCCACGATCAGTATGGGGTAGGGCACCCCGTCGAAACGCTGATGCAGTTCCGATAGCGTGGTGAACGCCAGAGGATGCTCCAGCGAACCGGCGGTCAGCGACAGCCATTGCCGCTGGGCCATTTCGTAGACGAGATCACTGACAATTGCCACGGGAGTCACCGTAGCGAGTGCGAAGACGACTTGTTCGCGCGTCGGCAGATTCGTTCCCAGCAGCTCGCGCGTCCGCTCCCCCATGCGGAGTCGAACGCTGGGGACAATCAGGAATAAGGCCCCTAAGCTCGTTACGCCCAGCAGCAGGAACGACCGGTCCAAATCGGACTCCAGTACCACCAGTTGCAGCGTCTCAGTGTCGGGCCACTGCAGCCCGAATACCAGCAGCATCAGAATGCCCAGAAACAAGACCAGCACAACCACCTGTGCCAACAGCGTCCAACACGTCCACAATGCCGCCTCGGTAAGGGCGAGCGCACGTTTGGTCCAAAGTGATCCTTGCACGGAAATCCCCCAGTTTGGGTCGCCGTGACGAGAAAACCGCCGCGAACGCAGCTATTTACGAGCATGTCACTCTACGCGTGGGGAAAACTTCGGTCAACTGGCAAAGTTCGTTGAACGTGGAACGTTGAGCGTTAAGGGCCTGCGGCCTCGTTGAGGGTTGAGGGAGGCGTCACTCCCTACCCCCTTTGCTTCCCGCTCCCCACGCTGGACTTGGACCGCTACCATGTTCGCATGCAGACCACCGCCGAAATCGCTGAAGTTCGCCGTCATGTTCGTACTGCTCGGGCGCAGGGGGCACGTATTGGTTGTGTGCCGACCATGGGGGCGCTGCATGCGGGGCATCTGAGTCTGGTCGAGCGGTGTCGGTCGGAGAGTGACTATGTCTGTGTCACCATCTTCGTAAATCCCACGCAATTCGCGCCGCATGAGGATCTGGCGAAGTACCCTCGTCCCATGGAAGACGACCTGAGGAAGTGCCGCGCCGCAGGAGTCGACTTGGTCTTCATACCAGATGTCCCCTCTCTGTATCCCGACGGATACCAGACATGGGTCAGCGTGGAGGAGGTGACGCAGCCGCTCGAAGGGGCCATGCGGCCAGAACATTTTCGCGGCGTGACCACTGTGGTCACCAAGCTGTTCAACATCGTTCAGCCCGATGTCGCCTGCTTCGGAGCTAAAGACTACCAGCAGCAGGCGACCATCCGTCGCATGGTCCGCGATCTCGATCTGCCGGTGGAGATCGTCGTCTGTCCCACGGTCCGTGAACCCGATGGCCTCGCGCTGAGCAGCCGTAATGTGTACCTCAGTCCCGAGGAACGGCAGTCCGCCTTGTCGCTGTCGGCCAGTCTGCAGTTAGCGGCTGATCGACTGGCCACAGGCGCGACCGATTTACGTGGCCTTGAACAAGAGATGATCGACCTGATGCATGCCCAGCCCGGCGTCCAGGTCCAATACACCGTCCTCGCCGATCCCGACTCACTCGAAACGCTGACGCAGCTCCAACCCCGCATGGTCGGCCTCATCGCCGCCATGGTGGGCAAGACGCGGCTCATCGACAACCGCGAATTCAATCTGCCTCAGCCGACAGCGAGCCCAAGTCCGCGGTGATGCTCACCAGCACCAGTCCCCCTTGAAAGCCATCGCGCTCAATAGACGACAGCCAGGGGCGCAACAGCGACAGCCAGGGGCCCAACAGCGTTCGGAAGGGGGCATCTGAAGGGTGCTGGTTGCATCTTGGCCCTTTCCTTTGGAGGCGAGTTGCTTGCTGAATGGCGACAATGTTGGCAACACTGGGATGATGGGAGTTGTGCAGCTGTCCCGGTCCCGATCATGTCACATTGAAAGCAATTCATGTCTTCCGAACTTGGCACTCAACTGGCCGACAAACGCGATGCGTTGGTGCAACTGCTGCGCAGTTGTGGCCGAGTTGCCGTGGCGTACTCTGGCGGCGTCGACAGTAGCGTCGTCGCGAAGGGGGCGGCGATGGGCTGTGGGGATCGGGCGGTGGCGGTCATCGCGGTGAGTCCGAGTCTCGCGAGCGGCGAGTTGGAGGCGGCTGAGTCGCTCGCGCAACAGATCGGAATTCGATTTCGGAGACTGAGCACGAACGAAATTGCCTCGCCAGGGTACGTCCAGAATGCAGGGAATCGGTGCTACTTCTGTAAGACGGAACTGTACACACAGCTGCATATGTGCGCAGAGGAACTTCAGGTTGATGTCATCTGCAATGGGGCCAACGTTGATGATCTCGGCGACCATCGACCGGGGATGCAGGCGGCGGAGGAACACCGTGTCCGGAGTCCACTGATCGAAGTTGGCCTGACGAAGGCTGAGGTTCGAGAACTCGCGCGGCATTGGAATTTGCCGGTCTGGGACAAGCCAGCATCCCCCTGTCTGTCGAGCCGGTTGGCCTATGGAGTTGAAGTGACCGCTCAGCGACTGCTACGGGTCGATGCTGCCGAGCGTTTTTTAAGAGAGCAGTTCGGGATTCGCGAGCTCCGCGTGCGTGTCGAAGCCAACGACCTCGCCCGGATTGAAGTCCCGGTCGCAGTTCTTGGCGAACTCGCTCAACCGGAGCGACGCACACAGATTGCCGAGCACTTTCGCCAGCTTGGCTTCCGCTACATCACCCTCGATCTCGAAGGCTTTCGCACCGGCAGTCTGAACACTGCGCTGCCAATGGTCGACCTGCAACAAAGCGTCGTCGAAGGTCAGTGAACGGATGACGATCGATGGCGTGGTCGTCACGCAATCGAGTGATCGCCGGTTACCCGTTGTTGCTCGAACAGAGTGCGATGAAGCGATCGATCCGGTTCAGGCAGCGCTCGCGACCGAGCAGTTCCAGACAGTCGAACATGCCCGGACCGGCGGGTTTGCCGGTGACCGCCAGCCGCAGGACATGAATGATGTCGCTGATCTTGGCCCCTTGCGATTCCACGAACTGATGCAGGAGCGTGTCGAGATCGGCGGCGACGAACTTGGGCGACTCGGCGAGCGCGTCGCGAAAGCCACTCAGCAATTGAATCGCGACTTCGGACTTGCGAGCACGTTTCTCCACCGCCTTCTCGTCATACGTCAGTTGTTCGTCGGCCACGAAATACTCGTCGTACTGCACGATGTCCGAAAAGAGTTTGAGCCGATCTCCGAGTGCGACCACCAGTCGCTGCACGAAGTTGAGATCATCGTCGGTCGGTGTCTCGGCCAGCCAACCAACTTGCTGCAGGTACGGCACGCAGCGCTGTACGCGATCTGCCAATGGCAACTGACCGACCCAATACTCCTGAAACGCCAGCAACTTGTCTGGGTCGAGTCCTGCCGATGCTTTCACGACCCGATCGAGCGTGAAGTGCTCGATGATGAAGTCGAGCGACATGTTTTCGGTCTTGTCATCATAGGACCAGCCGAGCCGGGCGAGCGAATTCAGAATGGCTTCGGGCAGGAATCCCATTTCCTGATAGAAGGAGACCATCACCGGGTTGAGCGCGTCGTCCACCTGCTTGCCGAGGCGTGGCAACGTTGAATCGGCAAGGTCGAACAGTTTGCGAAACTGCGGATTGTTGCGGTACTTGCCAACGTCACGCTTACTAAGTTTTTTGGTCGTGCCCGGCGCGGCAACAAACGGAATGTGTGCGAACTCGGGCAAGTCTGCGCCCAGTGCCTGGTACATGAGCGCCTGCACCGCCGTGTTGGCGAGATGTTCTTCAGCGCGAATGACATGGCTGATCTGCAGTTGAATGTCATCGACCACGGTCGCGAAGTTGTACAACGGCGATCCGTTCGATCGCATGATGACCGGGTCGGGCATCTGGCTGCAGTCCCATTGCACGTCGCCGCGGACATGATCGCGAATGCCGACTGTTGTCGAGCGGTCGACCAGGAAGCGAATGACGTACGGGGTCTCTTGTGCTTCCAAGTCTGCGATCTGTTGCGGCGAGAGATCGAGCGAGCGGCGAATGTTGAGGTAGTTGCGTTTCTCCTTCTCCGCCGCATCCCGATCGGATTTGACGATCTCCGGGGCATCGAAATCCTTGAATGCTTTTCCCTCAGCCAGGAGCTGTTCGATGGCTGCCTGATACAGATGCCCACGCTGCGATTGAAAGTATGGGCCGAACTCGCCTCCAACTTCAGGGCCTTCATCCCAGTTCAATCCGAGCCAGCGAAACGCTTGCAGGATCGGGCCGAGAGCCTCGTCCATATTCCGCTGCTGATCGGTGTCATCGATCCGCAGAATGAACGTCCCGCCACAG
>JAGQQB010000479.1 GCA_020426425.1 Planctomycetaceae bacterium
CGACCCATTCGGCCACCAGGATGTTGCCTTCGTTGTCGAAGCAGGCGTCGTGGGGATGGATAAACTTGCCGTCTTTCCACTCGTTGTCCTTGGTGCGAAAGCCCTTCCCCTGAGCACTCGTCACAAACTCGACGTCGTCCCCTAACCTCGCGACGACTTCGTTTCGCTCGTTCAGCAGAGTGACGCGCGCATGCAGTTCCGGAACCACCATCAGGTTCTTCCAGGTGTCAAGATTCGCCGGTAAGCCGTAGCCGGTCAGTGTCTCCAGGTGCGTGCCATCGAGACTCAGGTACTGCAACTTGTGATGCGCCCTGTCACACACGGCGACCGCCGCCTCGCGTCCTTCGCGGTTGTCGAACCAAATGCCATGCGGCGTGTTGAACTTGCCTGGCGCATCACCTGGTCCGCCAAAGTGACCGAGCCAGTTCGCATCTTTGTCGTAGCGATGAATCTGGAACGAACCATAGCCATCAGCGAGCAGGAACCCACCATCAGGCAGGAAGGCGAAGTTCGTCGGCATAAAGCGGTCTCGGCCCCACACCTTTTGAGGATTCGTATCCTCTTCTGCGGCGTACACACCCGAGTCCATCGGCGCATGCTTCTCCCAGAGGACCTCGCCGGGCAACGTCATCTTGGAGAACATCTTCACCTGTTGATAGCCACAGACGTACAGGAACTCCTCGCTTCCTTCCTGCCGGACCTCAATCCCGTGCCCGCCCCCCTGAAACTGACTCCCAAAGGACCGGATGTACTTACCATCGCCATCGAACACGAAAATCGAAGGATGATCTTTCAGGTTCTCGCGCCCCTCGTGAATGACATACACTAACCCCGCCGCGTCGACGGCCACATTGTGTGTTGTCTGCCAGTGGAACTGATCTGGCAACTGGGGCCAGTGATGCGTCACCTCATACTTGAACTCGCCCTCTCCTAAGACAGTAGACGTCCCGGTCTTGCTCGCGGTGATGACGCATGGCGCCGCCAGCAACGTGGCCCCAGCGGCAGCCCCCTTTAACCATTCCCGTCGAGACACTGAGCGATTGGACATTTGAGGCTCCCTGGACATTAGAGATCGAATCTGACGTAGCCGGCGCACGACCCGCCAAAGCATAAACCAAACTCGATGTCAATGCGACAGCGCGACACGCAGCGTCATTGACATGTTCAAATCCAGTAATCGCTGAATCCCCGGAGTTCTCCGTTCACCGCAGACTTGCCAGCTGGGCATTCATCAGTGCTAACGATTGAACTTCAGCCTGTGGGGTGTGTACATGCCGTTGCGGGGCACCTGCGGATGGAACCGGGTCTGTCCGCTCGACCTAACCCCATCGGCATCCAACGTCCCGATTGCGAACAATCAGCCCCCCAAAATGCCAGTTACGCACGACCGAGTGCCCTTGCAGCCCCTTCCGGTGGTGACCAACCGAGCCGCTTGGTATTCTCTGGTTGTCATCAACCCTGACAGATTCGATGTCGGTCATAGACTCTCATCCAGTAGAATCGGTGCATCCCCACCAGGTGATGCAATTCGGGAACGTCCCGCTGGAACCGATTCGACCATAAGGAATTCAGTTGTCTCCTCAGTGCCCCAACGTACCCTTTTTCGTTGTAGTGTTTTAGATCCCGTCACATTGTTGGACCAAATCACCGTCCAGTTCCTGACCCAGATTCGTTCTGAATCGTCCGCAGGACAATGGATGTCAGGGGATCACGTACCGCGCGATGAGCACCTCGATTGACACCTTTGTTTCCGTTCTCAAACGCAGCAGCCTGCTGTCGGCGGAGAAGGTGCAGGCGGTTATCGAGGAATGCCGCGAGCAGGGTGATGACTACCAGCCGCGTCAACTGGCCGACCGTCTCGTGGGACGCGGTGATCTGACCGAGTGGCAGGTAGACAAGCTGCTCAAAGGGCGTCACAAAGGCTTCTTTCTAGGCAAGTACAAACTGCTGAAGATGATCGGCAAGGGGGGGATGAGTTCGGTGTACCTCGCCGAGCATGTCCTGATGCGTCGGCAATGTGCCATTAAGGTACTCCCCTGGAAACTCGTCGCCGACAGTTCCTTCCTGCAGCGGTTTTATCGGGAAGCCCAACTCGTCGCCCAGCTCGACCATCCCCACATCGTTCGCGCCTACGACATCGATCACGAGAAGGAAGGGAATATCGACATCCACTTCCTGGTGATGGAGTACGTCGATGGCCGCAACTTCTTCGAGATCGTCAGCGTCGAAGGGCCGATGGAGATTCGCCGCGCGGTTGATTTGATTCGTCAGGGATGCGATGGACTCGCCTATGCCCACCAGGTCGGACTGGTTCACCGCGACATTAAGCCGGGTAACTTCATTCTCGACGAGAATGGCCGCGTCCGCCTAATGGACCTCGGTCTCGCACGCCCCACCGACGCCGGCGAAGAAGCCTCGCTCACCGTCGCACACGATGAGAAAGTGCTGGGGACGGCAGACTATCTGGCCCCCGAACAAGCGGTCGACAGCCACACTGTCGATCCCCGGGCGGACATCTACAGTCTCGGCTGCACGTTGTACTTTCTGTTGACCGGGCATCCCCCCTTCAACGAAGGGACGCTCACACAGCGGCTGCTCGCCCATCAGACCAAAGAGCCACCAAGAATCGAGACCAAGCGGCCCGATGTCCCGGACTCGCTGGCAGCCATTATTCGTAAACTGATGGCCAAGAAACCTGACGACCGCTACCAGACAGCAGATGAGGTCGGTGAGGTACTCGACGCCTGGCTCGAAACACATGGGGGAG
>JAGQQB010000480.1 GCA_020426425.1 Planctomycetaceae bacterium
GCATCGTATTTCAAGATTCTGCGCGAACCTGCAGACATGATGGAGAACAGCACACACCTGTTCCTGGGCGTGCGTTTCAACTGCAATAAGTGCCACGACCATCCGTTCGAACGCTGGACGCAGGACCAGTATTACCAAACGGCGGCGTTCTTCAGTCGCGTGGGGCTCAAGCGCGACCCGGAGAACAAGGATGGAAACGTTGGTGGCACCGCAGTCGAAGGGGCAAAACCGTTGTGGGAGGTGGTGTTCGATCAGGGGGAAGGCGAAATCCTGCACGACCGCACCGGCGAGGTGACAGCACCACTCGTTCCTTATGATCGCGGCATCGCCATGCCGAGCGAAGGCTCCCGACGCGAACAACTCGCCGCCTGGATCACATCCCCTGAGAACGAGTACTTCGCCAAGAGTAACGCCAACCGACTTTGGGGTTATCTACTGGGCGTGGGACTGATTGAACCACTGGATGATATTCGGGCCGGGAACCCACCGACCAACCCGGAACTGCTCGACTGGCTGACCACCGAGTTCGTGAAGTCGAACTTCGACATGCGGCATGTGATGCGGCTGATCTGCAACAGCCGGACATATCAACTCTCGGTCGTCGCGAATGAATGGAACGCCGACGATGACCGCAACTACTCACATGCGGTCCCCAAGCGCCTGCCTGCGGAAGTGCTGTATGACACGGTATACACCGTTACTGGCGCGAAGATGAACATCCCGGGCGTGGCAGCGGGAACGCGTGCTGCTGCCTTGCCGGACGTCGGAGTGGAACTCAAAGACAATTTCCTCGCAAATCTTGGTCGTCCGGTTCGTGAGTCGGCCTGCGAATGTGAACGCTCTGCGGACTTGCAGCTGGGCCCCATTATGGCCCTGATGAATGGACCGACCGTGAGCGATGCGATCTCTCAACCGGATAACGCCATCGCCAAACTGGTGGCGGAACAACCCGACGATGCCCAACTCGTCAACGAACTGTTCCTGCGAATTCTCAACCGACCGGCGTATTCCTCGGAAGTGGAAGCGGCGAAGTCGATGCTCGCCGAACTCCAAACCGATCATACCGCGCTCGAACAGCAGCTGGCGGCGTATCGCGAAGAGATCGCCCCCGTCGTTCAATTGAAGGAAACGAAACGCCAGCAAGCAATCGCGACAGCCCAGCAGGCGCACGATGCCTATTGGGAAACGATTCGAGAGCGAGAAGAGGCGGCTGAGACAGCGCGACAAGAACGCATTGCGGCGGCACAGAAAGCCATGGACGACTACAACGTGGCGCTCCCGGAAAAGCTGACCGCCTGGACGGCCGGATTGTCCGACGCGGAAACCGCCTGGACGGTTCTCGATCCTCAAGAATTGAAGGCGAGCACACGGGCGAAGCTGACAAAGGAGGACGATCTGTCCATCTTCGTCACCGGGCCAAACAACAGAACCGGAAATTACACCGTCACCGCCCAGACAACTGGCGCCGGCTTGACCGGCATCAAGCTGCAATTGCTGACCGACCCCCGACTCCCCAGCAATGGACCGGGCCGGTCGCCGAATGGGAATTTCGTGCTCACTGAATTTACCGTTCAGGCGTGGGAGAAGGGGAAGCCGGAAGAGAAGCAGACCCTGGTGCTGCACAACGCGCAGGCGGATTTCAGTCAGGATAACTATGCCATCGCGACTGCGATCGATGGGAACCAGGCTGGCAGCGGCAACGGCTGGGCCACGCATCCTCAAACCGGTCAAAACCGGGTCGCCACGTTTGAACTCAAAGAGCCATTGCAGTGGGATGGCGAAGTCGTGCTGCACTTCACGCTCGACCAGAACTATCAGGGGAAGGATCATTCCATTGGTCGATTCCGCTTGTCGGTGACCACTGCGGCGCCTCCGTTGAGTCCCGGTGTACCAGAAACGATTCTCCAACTGGCCGCGATCGCCCCTGCAGAGCGCACGGAAGAGCAATCGAAGCAACTGGCTGACCATTTTCGGCAAATGGACAACGCGTTTGTCGCGCTGCAGAAAGAACTGACCGAAGCGAACAAGCCGCGTCCGGAAGATGCGAAACTGACGGAATTCAAGAAGGTCCTGGCCGAGGTCAGCCAACCATTGCCGATCGATCCCAAACTGGCGCGGCTGGAGCGTGCAGTCAAGCTCAGTGGTGACCAACTCGGCAACTCACGGCTCACTGTGGCGCAAGATCTTGCCTGGGCACTGATCAACTCCCCGGCGTTCTTGTTCAATCGGTGATGAGGCGGTGAACCGTGAGCCGTTCGTCACGGTCTTGGCAGTACGGCGGGGCCTAGGGACGAGAGTTTATGGGCTAGTGCAAAGTCGCGTTGCCCCTGGGCTCACTTAGTCCATTCACTCCCTATTCCTCACTTCCCACCACCGATATCCTGCCCAGGTTCTGCGACATACACCATGTGACCGGATGCCTGACTGGGCGTACTATCTGAGTGGATGCAGTTTGTTCGTCCTGAATGTGGCGACATGGGCGGGGAATCTGTGCCGACTGCCAGCCAATTGGATGCTCGTGGCATTCGCCAGTTTGTATGCCAGCTTCTTTCCAGCGAAAGAGAACGGACTTGGCTTCAGCTATTGGGGAGCCGCGCTCCTGGCGACGTTGGCCCTGCTGGGAGAATCTTTGGCATATGCTGCGCGGCATCGGCAGCGACTGGCCCAGCAAAACCGACTCGCCGGTCTGGAGAACACCGTCATCGGGGCCGGCAGCGGTGGCCTGTTGGGAGCAATGCTGCTGTGGTGGATCCCGCTGTTGGGAAC
>JAGQQB010000481.1 GCA_020426425.1 Planctomycetaceae bacterium
GGAGACAACAACCTCCGCCCCCGATGCGAGAATGTTGTCAAGCTTTCGTCGTCCCAGTCGGTCCGACATCTCTGGCTCAGTGAGATTGTACGATCCAGCTGCTCCGCAACAAATCTCCGATTCCGCCAGCGGGACAAGCGTCAGCCCCGGAATGGACTGCAACAACCGACGCGGTTGCACGCGAATTTGCTGGGCATGGCAGAGATGGCAGGCGTCGTGGTAGGCTGCCTGCACCCGAATCTCGCGAGTCGGCGCGATCGGAACCAGTGCGTCGAGGAACTCATTCACATCGCGGATCTTGCTGGCAAACTCGCTCAGTTGTTGCTGCGTCGTCGCATCTCCAGTGGCGACTTCCTCGGCCATGTGCCCATAGTCCTTCAGCATCGATCCACAGCCCGCCACGTTAACGACGACGGCGTCGACTTCGTCGCTGGTGAATGCGGCAACATTCTGTCGAGCCATGTCGAGGGCCGGACCACCGCTCCCGCTGTGATAGTGAATGGCTCCGCAGCAGGTCTGCATCCGGGGGACGAGCACATCGCACCCGTTCGCCTGCAACACCTTGGCGGTTGCCCAATGGACGTGACGAAACATTGCGTCTGCCACGCAACCAGTGAAGAGCGCGACCGTCGCCCGACGCTTCCCTCTGGCTGGCAGCCGAAGCGGTAATGGGGGCAACGCTGCAGGCATCTTCGGCAACAGCCGTTGCATGCGTCGCAATGGCCCCGGCAGCAGTCGCGTCAGCCCGGTCGCTTCGGCGAGTCGGTCCAAGCCCACTGACTGCACAATGCGGGCGGGCCACAACGCCCATTGCAGGCGCCCGGAGTACGGAAACAGCCCATGTAGAATGAATCGCTCGAACCAGGTCTTCGAGGCAGTTGCTGTCGCCCCGGACGAACCCCGCCGCATCTCCACCCGGAACGGTTCAATCAGCCGCCCATATTGCACACCTGAGGGACAGGCCGATTCACAGCTGCGGCAATCGAGACACAAGTCCAAATGCCCGCTGATCTTGTCGGTTAATGGGACACGCCCATCGGTGACCGCCCGCATCAGATAGATGCGACCGCGCGGACTGTCGTTCTCATCTCCGGTTTCGAGGTAGGTCGGACAGGCCGAGGTGCAGAGTCCACAATGGACACAGTCGAGAAATCGATCGTACGGGATCGACTGTCCCCATTCGGAACCGGTCGAGGCGGTGGCGGTCGGCACGACTGGAAGATTTGTCGACAAAGGGTGGCTCTCGTGGGCGGTGAAATTCAGCTGGTGATGGCATCGAACGCCCGCCCCATCAACCACCAGAAATCGGCGGCAACAGGACGACGGTCGCTCCCGGTGACAAAGTATAGCCATCTGCACTGGCCGCATGCACCGGAGCATCGTCCACCACAATCAACAAACTCCGCCGAACATGGCCCCCGTCGTCCAGCAACTGATCCCTCAGTTCCGGATGCCGTTCGGCCAACTGACGCATTGCCAGCGCCAGCGACGCTGCGTCATTGGCCTCGACCACTACGCTCGCACGCTGACTCAACAGCCGCAACTGCGCTTCCAGTTGAAATGTTACCTGCATCGGAACAGTATCTCCCGTTGAGTCTTTATTGCTCTGAGATTTGAGTGCCACTTCAGCACATCGTGAGCGAAACCTCAACCCGCCATCGCCTGCGCGGGACGATCTCGGTAATTGCCAGCCAGATCTGAGCAGACTCGAACAATCGCGTCGACACGCTTCCCCAGGTCATGAAGCCCGCGTGGATGCAATGAAAGTCAGTTGCCCATCGCCAGCGGCACACTCGCCAGCGGTGTGTACACCGGTCCGCTGCGACGCAGTTCGGACTGATACAACGTGACCTCGTTCAGTTCGAAGCCATGGAACGTTGTCGACGCATGCGACGCAATCCACCCTGGTAGTTCACGCGATGGTCTCCCTTTCACACGCGCCAAAGTCACGTGCGGACGATAAGGGCGATCTTCCCGTGGGAAGCCAAGCTCGGCACAGGTAGATTCAATCTCCCGGGCGAGCGCCACCACTGGCTCGGTCGGCGCGATCCCCGCCCACACCACCTGCGGACGCTCCAACCTCGGAAACGCACCGATCCCCTGGAGATTCAATTCGCAACTTGGCGCGCGTTCGCAGATTGCCCTCAGCATGTCGGTCACTTCAACCGTCCGCTCCCAAGGGGTGTCTCCCAGGAACTTCAAGGTCAAATGCAGATCGCCATCGACCAGTCGCAACCCGGGATCAAGTTCCCCCAGTTCCCGCATCAATCGCCGCAACGCGGTCCCCGGTGGAACGGCGGCGGCGATGAAAAGACGAACCGGTGCGGCCATGAAGTCAATTCCTTCTGCAACTTGAACGGAGAATGCCCGAAGACCGCGCTCGAACCGGATGAGCCAAACCTGGAGGCAGCCTCACTCTTCATCAGGCTGAAGCACATCCCCGTTCGCCGCATCTTGGGGATCGGGGCCATGGGGATCTGACAGGCCAGGAAAGTGCTCCTCCAGCACGAGGGCAATCGCCTCCTTGTCACGCGACCGATACACCCACACGTCACCATCCAGTTCCAGGATCACGTGAACATTACCAGCGTCGTCGAGGAGGACATTCTGGTCAAGTGACCTATTCCCATGGAGGAAGACTCGAAACCACTCACGCTGTTTGAAGCACCAGTCATCCGACACTGAAGCGGTCTTATCGGAACCGGCTGAGTCATGTCCCATGGGATCCAGCGAATCCCGAAACCGTTCAGTTGCCTCCTCATCAA
>JAGQQB010000482.1 GCA_020426425.1 Planctomycetaceae bacterium
CGAAATAGGCGACGGGCTGACCATTCTCGGTTCGACAGAAGGCGGGGAACTGAGCGCGAATGGCCGTGAGGTCGAGTGTCGGAGTCATCATCGTCATGCACAGATTGTGGCGGCAATTTCAGGACCAATCGCCCGAAAAAATAAAGCGAGGGTGGCTACCGCGTCTGCGGAGACCACCCTCGACTGCTCGCAAGTTGAGTTCCAAGGCTACATGTTGATTTCGAAACCCTTGCGATACTCCCGCTCCAGGAACGCATTCGCCTGAGCATCGCCAATGATTTCGCGTTTGGCGGGATCCCAGTTGAGTTCCCGGCCCAGCCGCATGGCAATGTTCGAGAGGTGACAGATCTCCAACATGCGGTTGTGCGACCAGACGTCAGAGATGGGTTGCTTGCGGGACTTCATTGCCTCAATGAAGTTCACGGTGTGGTTCGCGGGAACCGGGCCGCCATAGACCTCTTCGATTGCGCCATCGGGCAGCGGATTGCTGGCGAGGTCTTCAACCGGCTTGCCAGCGATCTTGCCACGATTGACGAAGAAGCGGCCCTCGGTCCCTTCGAACAGGATGCCGTTGTCCCCTTCACTCGTGATGAGCATCTCAATGTCGTTGGGCATCGCCACTTGAATATTGAATCTGGTGGCGGCGTTGTACCGGTCACTCACGGTCGGCCAGCCATCTTTGTATTCGACGGGCAGGCTGTAATCGAGCGGTTTGACCTGGCTCGGTCCGGTGTCACTCGCGCCGATCGCCCAACAGGCGATATCAACATGGTGTGCTCCCCAGTCAGTGAGCTTACCGCCAGAATATTCGTGCCAGTTGCGGAACGAGTAGTGACAATTGCTGAACAGTGGCACGCCCCCGCCGTACCCTTCACGCATCTGTGGGAGAGCGCGGTAAGGAACTTGGGGAGCGGGACCGAGCCAGAAATCCCAATCCAGTCCTTCCGGAACCGGCGCTTCTGGAATAACCGGCGAGGACTCCATCGCGTTTATGCCGCAGGTCACTTTCTGCACCTTGCCGATGCGCCCAGCGCGAATCAGGGCGATTGCCTGCAGGAACCGTTGGCCCGACTCCGACCGCTGCATCGTACCGACCTGGAACACGCGGCCTGTTTGCTTGACCATCTTCTCGATCAGCTTGCCTTCGTTGATGGTCAGCGTAAGTGGCTTTTCGCAATAGACATCTTTACCAGCCAGCATCGCCTCCACGGCAATCTTGGTGTGCCAGTGATCGGGCGTGGCGATCATCACCGCATCAATGTCTTTGCGATCCAGGACTTCGCGATAGTCTTTGTACCCCTCAGGTCGCTTCCCCTGAGCCTGTTCGGCCTTTTCCTGATTCGCCCCCAGCACGCCGGCATCGACATCGGCCATGGCAGCGAAGTCGGCGAACTTGAACGACTTGCTGGTGATCGCCCAGCCCTGATTCCGCAGTCCGATTGTTGCGAACACTGGGCGTTCGTTCGGCGACTCATACCCCAACGCCCGGGCTGGAGTGCGGAATAATAATCCGGCCGCGCCGGCAGCGGCCATCCCCTGCAAGAACTGACGACGATTGGTTGGTTGTTTGAAAGCCATCGGTTGTCTTCCTCGATGTTGTAGAAAATCTATCGCGTACGGCCATGGACCGCAGCCGCATGACGCAATTGAACCGCCTGAGCAGACTGCTGAAACGCACATTGATCAGAATCTGCAATGCAAGCGAGGGACTCTTCCGCGGATTTCCGCAGTTCGCTGGTCCCTCGCCGACACTGGGGGTTTCCTTCTTCAACGGGCTGTTCCGGTCACCGCCGATTGTATAACTCAGATCGCTCAACTCGCTACCATCGACCCGACTTTATCTGATGGCGGGAGCGTCTTATGAGTGATGCCGCCTTCCGCGAATCGCTCCCGACGCCCTCGGAACAAGCAACTCCGACGCTGGCACCGTCGAGAACGACCGCCATTTCACTCGACGTGCCCGCTGATGGCATCAGGGCAATGTGGTCGACGTTCCGACAACTGCAAGACATCGAGCCGTGTCACACTCGAATTCGCTCCTCGCTTCTGCCTAAACTGCGGCCCCACTTGACTCATGCCATCCGGTCCCAATGCCCAAAACCCCGCCGCCAACTGACCTCAAGCCCTACTTCCTCGTACTCGACGACATCGAGTCCGAGTACGATGGGAAACTGGATTGGCCGGTCTTCTTTGGAAACGACCATCCCGTGGAAATTGACGTCGGTTGTGGTCGCGGGTTGTTCACTTTCCGAGCGTCTGGGATGCACCCTAAGCGGAATTTTCTGGGGATCGAAATCGACTTTAAGGAAGGACGTCGCGGAGCACGCCGGATCCAAAAGCAAGAGCGTCCAAACGCCCGGATTCTGGGAGGGGATGTCAACGTCGCGTTCACCCAGATGATCGCTCCCCATTCGGTCGATGCCATCCATGTCTACTTTCCCGATCCCTGGTGGAAACGCAAGCATCGACGGCGGCGGGTGTTCAATGATGAATTCGCCGATCACTGTGCCCGATTGCTCAAGCCAGGAGGGCATCTGCACTCCTGGACCGACGTCGAAGAGTATTTTGGGGTCATCTCGGCCCTGATGAATCACCACCCGCTATTTGCAGCCTGCGAACCACCAGCCGAACGGGAAGCCGACGACGACATGGACTACCAGACCAGCTTTGAACGCAAGAAGCGGCAGGATGGCTGGACAATTCATCGTGGTTTGTGGCAGCGCAACCCATTGTGAGCGGACCGCGCGTCCGTCAGAATACGCCG
>JAGQQB010000483.1 GCA_020426425.1 Planctomycetaceae bacterium
AGTATCTGTACGAGAAGTACGGTCGCGAACGGGCGGGACTCACCGCCACGCTGATCACGTATCGACCCCGCTCCGCCGTGCGCGATGTCGGCAAGGCGCTCGGGCTGTCACTCGACCGGGTCGACAAGCTCGCCAAAAACCTCGATCACTATTCCGGTCGCGATGCGCTCGCCACTCGCTTTCACGAAGCGGGCATCGATGTGCGCACGCGACTGGGGCGACAGTATCTGCTGCTCACCCAGGAACTGCTCGGGTTCCCGCGACACCTTTCGCAGCATGTTGGCGGTATGGTGATGACTCAAGGACCACTCCACGAACTGGTCCCCATCGAAAATGCCGCCATGCCCGGTCGCACCGTGATTGAATGGGACAAGGACGATCTCGACGCGCTGGGACTGCTCAAGGTTGATTGCCTCTGCCTGGGGATGCTCACCGCCATCCGGCGCTGCTTCAAGCTCATCGCGCAGCATGAGGGTCTCACCTGGACACTGGCGAACATTCCGCAAGATGACCCCGCCGTGTACGCCATGATTCAACAGGCCGACACGGTCGGGGTGTTTCAAATCGAATCGCGGGCGCAAATGAGCATGCTCCCGCGGCTCAAACCGGCCCGGTTCTATGATCTCGTGATTGAAGTCGCAATCGTCCGCCCCGGACCCATTCAAGGAGACATGGTCCATCCTTACCTGCGGCGGCGTCGCGGCGAGGAACCGGTCACCTATCCCGATGACCGTATTCGCGAAGTGCTGGAAAAGACACTCGGCGTTCCGCTGTTTCAGGAACAGGCCATGCGTCTGGCAATTGTCGCCGCTGGCTTCACTCCCGGAGAAGCGGATCAGTTGCGACGCGCGATGGCCGCCTGGAAACGCAAAGGAGGACTGGAACCGTTTCGGCAGAAGCTGATCGACGGTATGACCGCTCGCGGCTATGACGTCGACTTCGCCGAGCGGCTCTACAAGCAAATTTGCGGATTCGGCGAATATGGTTTCCCGGAATCCCATGCCGCCAGCTTCGCGCTCTTGGCCTATGTGTCCGCCTGGCTGAAGCATCATTACCCGGCGGCGTATTGCGCGGCGCTTCTGAACAGCCAGCCGATGGGCTTCTATGGCCCCGCCCAGATCGTTCGCGACGCGCAGGAGCACGAGGTCCGCATCGCCCCCGTGGATGTCAATCACAGCGACTGGGACTGCACGCTGGAGCCGCTGGGGGAGGAGTTCGCGTTGCGACTGGGACTGCGCATGATTCGTGGATTCCCTGAGGCCAGCGCCCGGCGGCTGGCTCATGTCCGTCGGCTGGGAGAGTTTGCATCGGTCGATGAATTCAACTCACGCACGCAGTTGCCACAAGCGCAGGTGCTGCGACTGGCCCGGGCTGATGCCTTCGCCTCACTCACGCTGTCCCGACGCGGCGCCGTGTGGGATGCGCTGCCGCCCGCCGATCACGAACGCTTGCTCACGCAAGTCCCGCAGCCTGAACCACACGTGGACCTCCCGACCAGTTCGCCAGTCAACGAGGTCATCGCCGACTACCAAACCACCGGCCTCTCCCTGAAGGCGCATCCGCTCTCGTTCCTGCGGGAGCAACTCACCACCTGGGGTGTGACGCGAGCCATCGATCTGCCTCAGATTCGCGATGGCAAGCCGGTCAAAGTCGCCGGACTGGTCCTGCTCAGACAACGCCCCGGCACTGCCAAAGGGGTGACATTCGTTACGCTGGAAGATGAAACCGGTTCGATCAATCTGGTGATTTGGCAACAGATCTGGGATCGCTACCGCCGCATCGCCCGCTCCGCCGGCGCTCTGCTTGTGTCTGGAACAATGCAACAAGCTGATGGCATCATGCATGTCGTGGTGCGTCGTCTGCAAGATCTGAGCGACAAATTGACCGAACTCCCCCGCAAGTCGAGGGACTTCCATTGAGTTTGCTGGCTCGGTCGGCTTTGCAGCAGACGCAAGCGAGCCGTTTCCAAACACGATGCGATCTGTGCAGTGTCGCTACTAGCAACCATTGGATTTCACCCACCTGCGGCGTCGATGTCTCACATCGCAGCGCACCTCAGGGCCTGCAACAAACCTCGATCCTCGATCAACTCACCAACGACGCTGGCGACGTCGGTACCCGGCACCATCGGTCAGTCGCACACTTTCTCCCCAGCAGTCGCTCGAAGTCCTTGGTGTGAGTCGGATGTTGGGGTATAGTGGGGGCTCGAATTTCAGCGTCTGTGCGTTTACGTCTGAACCGGTGAGGGTCTCCTCATGATTGCAGAACTCGTTGGCCGACCGATGGAGATTCTGCTCATCGAAGACAGTCTGATGGCGGCCAAGCTGGCGGCCCATGCGGTCCGGGATCGTCAGTTCGATCACCGATTGACATGGATCAGCGATGGGCAGGAAGCAATCGACTTTCTGCTTCAGGAACGGCAGTACGGCCGCGCGCCGAGACCCGATCTGATCCTGCTCGATCTGATCCTGCCCCAAAAGTCCGGTCAGGAAATCCTCGCCGTCATTCGCGGTCAGCAGGAACTGCGCGAGATTCCGGTGGTTGTCATGACCGGGGAATCGCAGGAGTCCACTGGCTCGCTGGATGTCGCCGAGTACGTGACCAAACCGTTCAACGCACAGGATTTTCAGCGCATCCTGGACCGGCTGCGCGGCCGCTGGCGAACGGGCATGTTGCTCCCACAGCCAGATGAGAAACCGTTTGGTGGACTGGGACTGTCGTAAACGAGCAGGGAGTGTCGCATCCAGTCTCTGAG
>JAGQQB010000484.1 GCA_020426425.1 Planctomycetaceae bacterium
CAACCAGGACGCTCGGCCACGCCCATTCGCTTCGCTTTTGAGCGTGCCACACGTACGCTAATTCCAATGCGGCCTGCATGGTGACTCACCCTGCATTGAGTCGCCAGATTGTGAAGTTGAGCACCGTTGCGAATGTCACCCAGGCGAGGTACGGCAGTAGCAGCCAGCCGGCCGGTTGACTGCGGCGGAAGAACGTGATCGCCGTGGCTGCAATGGCCATCCACAGCAGGACGATGTCGACCACCGCCCAACCGATTTGGTGCATGCCGAAGAAGAGCCATGACCAGGCGACGTTCAGCACAAGTTGCACGGCGAACAGCGTGAGCGGGAGGGCAGCTTTCTTGAAACCGTCTGGTCGCCAGATCAACCAGGCGGAGATGCCCATCAGGACAAACAGCGTGGTCCAGACTGGACCAAACACCCAGTTCGGCGGATTCCAATCTGGCTTCATCACCGTCCGATACCACCCCTGAATCTCGGGCGTCGTCGCCATCGCCCCTAACCCACCAGCGCCCAGGCACAGGAGGATGAAGCCAAACAGACCGAGCCAGCGAACTCGAGGGGACATGCGATTTCCCTGTGGTGGATGCGATCTCAGCGCGATTGCAAACAATGATCCATGCAACTGAGCGTGTATAGACATCGACCGATCCGCAGACAAACTGGACGGTCATGGCGAATGATACTTTACGGTTATCGACGCCGATCACCCATCCACAACCCGCCGCGTGATCCAGCAGGAGTCGTGCTGTGACATGCCGATGTGAGGGTAGTATTCGGTCGCCTGGGGCGCTGCCAGCAGGATGAGCGTGGTGTTGAGCCCGGCTGCTTCGTGGGTGCGGCGGATGAGTTCTTTGCCGATCCCTTGCCGTTGAAACTGCTCGTCAACCGCGAGGTCGGAGAGGTAGGTGCAGTAGGCGAAATCGGTGATGGCTCGTGCGATGCCGATCAGTCGACCATCGCACCGGGCGGTCATGATGAGATCGGCATTCTTCAGCATGGCGGCGATCGTCGCTGGCTCGGACACTGGTCGGCGTTCGGCCAGGGTTGATCGTCGCAGGATGTCGACGAATTCGGCGGGAGTAAGATCGGGTTCGAGTTGGTAGGTGAACTGCTGCATGGCATTGGTACTCCGTCACTCGGGCCGTTGGCTCGACGCAGTTGCATGGGATGCAACATGAGACGAAGCAGAGCTTCGTGGCGAGTGCGTGCCCAAGCTGGGAGCTTGGGCACGAGGGGCCGAAACTTGTCTGATGCCTGCTGGGGAACACCCGACCTGTGTTGGGACAGGGGACTGACGTCCCCCGCTCGCCGTGGTGTGTGCTCACCTGCTGCTCGCATTACTCGTCCGCAGCCTTCTTGGCCTTCTTCTTCGTCGACTTCTTGGCCGCCTTCTTCTTGGTGGCTTTCTTCGCGGCCTTCTTGGTCGCCTTCTTGCCACCTTTCTTCCCGGTGCGGGCGGCGCGTTCTTCCAGGAGCTTCAGAGCTTCTTCGATTGTGATCGCGGTCGGTTCGATGTCCTTGGGGATGGTGGCGTTGAGTTTGCCGTGCTTCACGTACGCGCCATAGCGGCCTTCGAACACGGCGACGGGGCCACCTTCGCTGGGATGCTCGCCCAGTTCCTTGAGCGGTGTCGCACCGCCGCGGGCTTTCACCTGTTTGAGCAGTTCGACGGCGCGATCCATGTTGATGGTGAGCACATCGTCCGTCGCGTCCAGCGACTTGTACCGACCGGAATGCTGAACATAGGGACCAAAGCGACCGATCCCCGCGTTGACGACTTTGTTGTCCTCGGGGTGATGTCCGATCCGGCGCGGCAATTCAAGGAGCTTGAGCGCCGTGTCGAGATCGACGTTCAACGGGTCCATCGTCTTGGGGATCGACACCCGCTTCGGTTTGGGATTTTCGTCGGTGACGTCACCCAACTGCAGATACGGACCGAACGGACCAACCATCGAGTAGATTGGCACGCCATCATCAGGATGCATGCCGAGCGCCTGCGGTCCGCGACGTTTGAGTTCGATGAGTTCCTCGGCGATCTCGTTGTTGAGATCGGCAGGCGAGATGTCATCAGGCAGTGACGCGGTAACGGACTCCTCTCCTTCTTTGCGTTCCAGGAAAGGACCGAACTTGCCGACGCGGACGGTCGCGGTTAGACCTTCGATGTTCAGGCTGCACGCTTCCCGAGGATCGATCGTTTCCTCTTTCACCTTCACCTGCTGGTCGAGTCCTTCTTCACCGGAATAGAACCCGGTGAGATACGGGAGCCGTTCGGCGGTGCCGTTGGAAATGTCGTCGAGCTTTTGTTCCATTGCGGCGGTGAACTGCAGATCGACGAGCTGCGGGAAGTACTCTTTGAGCAGTTTGGAAACCGCCATGGCCGTGAAGGTGGGGATGAGTTGATTCCCCTGCTTCCGCGCATAGCCGCGATCCTGAATTGTGCCAATGATGCTCGCGTACGTACTCGGACGCCCGATCCCTTCGGCTTCGAGTTTGCGGACCAGCGTTGCTTCTGTGTATCGGGCTGGTGGTTTGGTTTCGTGACCGAGCGGCTCAATTTCCTGGCAGGCGAGTGCATCGCCGGTTGCCATTTGAGGCAGAGCGGCTTCTTCACTTTCGAGCGCGGCTTCAGGATCGTCCGAGCCTTCAACATACGCGCGGAAGTAACCGGGGAACTCGATGTGTCGACCGGTCGCTTTGAACTCAGCTTCCCCAGCGACGATGGTGACCGTATCGAATCGCAGTTG
>JAGQQB010000485.1 GCA_020426425.1 Planctomycetaceae bacterium
GGCATCATCAATCACAATCAGCAACGTCTCTCGTGAATCCTCGTCGAGTGTGGGAATCTGGCGGATGCGTTCCTTCTCCGTTTCGAAGTACGCGATGACTTGATCAATCGACTCAAACTTCGGTCGCCGACGCCGCGAGCGCGAACCGAGTTGGTCGACGAGCATTTGCTCCAGTTGACCGGCACGCCGGGCATACTCGTCTGGTCCTAGCTCATTGGTTAGAAAATTGTCGAAATACGCTGCGAACTGATCGGGCGGAAACTTTTGCGCCAGTTCGGTCCGGTGCTGGTCGTACGTCAGCTGCAAGCGATAGCGGAGCTGGTCCCGGACGGTCTGCTCCCGCTGCTGTTGTTGAGCCCGCGTCTCCTGAATCTGCCGCTCCAGACGGGCCTGTCGATCGCGGTGGGGGCGATTGTGTTCTTCCTGCCGCTGCAGACACTCCTCCTGACGACGCAGCCGACGGTCGGCGCAGCGGCGTTGCCAGCCTGACTTCGCCTGACGCACGAGCCGGTTCAATGACCGCCACGGACCGACGAGCGTGGCTTCGATCATGAGGGCCAGCAGGGGCAGGACCAACCAGGAGATGGTGACCAGATACCCCGCGAAGACGAGACCACAGATTAGTACGACCAGCAGATCGCTGCCGTCCGGCTGAGGACGAATCAGCAGACCTACACCCACAAACAACAACAATGCCACCCAGCCCAACAGATAACTGAGTCGCTCCAGGCGCGGGTGACCTTTGATCGTCTGCTGTCCGACAATCGCCAGCAGCAGCAACGGTAACAGTGTGCCGCAGAAATCGCCTGCCAGCAGGTTCTGGATCAACCGCATCATGACGAGACATCCGTACTCCGCAGTTTGACGTAGAGGCGTGTCAACAGGATGACCGTCAACAGGCCGGACAGACTGACCGACAACAGGAAGGCCAGTCGCTTGAAGGGGGCCCGGACCGCAATCACCAATGGGTACTGCACCGGTTGCACGGCGGCTGTCGGCGGACGGGTACGGAGTTGCAGGTGACCCTGGACCAGCACATCCCGAAAGAAGGGACGGGACGCGGGGGGTCTCACCTGAATCTGTGCCGCCATGTCAGTGAACAGGGGCGAGTCGGGGGAACCGAATGTGGCGATGCCAGCGCCCGATGCCACGACCTCCGCCGTCAAGCCTTGGGCGACGGCGGCCGTGCCGTTCACAATGGGTGTGAAGTCGAGCGATGCAGTCGCCTCGTTGTCCGCGATGGCTGTCGTCAGTTGCGTAGGAAACCGACCGCCAATCACAGCCGCCAGGTTCACAGGCGACGGACCTTCGACCTGCAACCGCCATGGCAGCGGCTTGGCAAAGCGGACACCTCCCTGTGGTGGGGGTGGGGCAATCTGAAAGGTCAGTGTGGTCTGCTGCGGTCGCGGGGCCAGTCGGACGTCGATCGTGAAGCGAACCGTCTGACGACCGGTTTGTAAGACTTCCGGTGTGAACTCGAAGCCCGTGACATCGGGGGGAGCCACGAGTGTGATTCTCGCGCCGTGGTTGATCGGACCACGGACGTCGAACTCCACATCGGCCGCAAACCTTGCGGTGCAAGTCACCAGATCGATCCAGTGCGGGGCCGATTGCCCTGTCACGGTCGTGGCGATCGTGGTCGTCATGACCGCGGGCGATTTCAGGCCGGTGAGTTCGGTATGCACACGCGGAGGCACGTACTCCACGCGGGGCGATGCACCCAGTGGGACGACGGTCACACCGACACGGTATTCCGACTTGTCAGTGGATGCCGCGCGGGTCGCCAGTGTCAGTGGCAATGTCTGCGGTTGATTGGCAATCAACTCGAATTCGGACGCTCCGGCGATCAGTTGGCAGTGGGCGTCCTGAACGATCTGAAATCGGGCAGCCGGTTGAGCGCTGTCTCCCTGTTCGTTCATGAAACGGACCGTGAGTTTCACCGGGAAGGCGGCGATCCGCTGGAGTGGATCGTGCCATGACGCCTCAGCACCCGCTGCTAACGTGGCGGTCAATGTGCGGCGCATGATGCGTGTCGGCAACTGAACCGTCACCATCACCCGGTTCGTGGCCAACGTCGGCAACACGATGCCGCTCTTCGTGTGCTGGTTGGCGGGGGGCCGGACCTCAAACTGGAGACTCAGCTGTCCCGCTTTGATCTGGGCATCCGTGACAGGGACCACCATCGTCCGGGTCAGCGGCTGCGGACTGTTGGGCACCACCAACGATTCCACGTGCCCCGATGCTCCACGATTGAGACACAGCATCGCCACCGGGGCCAGGAGCCCCTGATGGCCACGAACGGTCACCTGCGGGGAATACGTTACCCGCAGTCGCTTCGACTCGACTTGTTCCCAGGTTGACGCCAGCACCCTCACCGTCGGCGCAAACGTGAGCGGTTGCATGGCCAGTTCGCCCGCGTCGACGATCGTGGCCCGCCCGTGCTGCTGGAGCTGTCTGACGAGGGCACTGTTCGCGTTGCCCCACCGCTTGACGAACACACTCTGGGAGAGTCCGACCTGCTGGCGCTGAGCAAACAGAGCGGCCAGTTCTGACTCGGCGTGCATAATGCCGGCTTCGTTCCCATCCTCTCCATCCGTGTACAACAGGATGCAGAGGTTTCCCGATTTGAGTCGGGAGCGAAGTGCTGCGGCTGCTTCCTGCAACCCGGAGGCGATGTTCGTGCCACCACTGTTTCCGGTGAGCCGATGGACGGCCCGCTCGAATGCG
>JAGQQB010000486.1 GCA_020426425.1 Planctomycetaceae bacterium
ATGCTCACTTCCTTGAGCTTTCACCGGGAGCGAACCTGTCGACGACCCTGTTCCCGAATCCGTTCGTCGTCGGTGACTTCAACGGCGATGGCCTGGAAGACCTCGGGACGATCGCGAATGCCGACGCTGGCAGCTACGCCAACAGCGTGATCATTGGCCTGTCGCAGATTCCGCCCGGCGGGATTGTCTCGATGAGTGCCAGTCCCTGGATCAAGTTTGACGCCGCTGGCGACTGGGTGACGAACTCGATCATCGGTGACTTCAATGGCGATGGCATGGACGATTGGACCACCTTCGACCTGAACTCCCAGAACGCCTTCGCCGCCCTGTCCATCGGCACCGACTTCGCTCCGCCGGTCAACATGGGCCCGCTCCCCGGCGAAACCATCAGCAGCCTCAGCCACGGCGGCGTGGGGACGCTGCTGCCGGTAATGTAGTGGCAAGAATCACGGAATCACTTGCGATCGGAAAGGCCTGGCAATTGACCGAATTGCATCACTCCACGCGCGGCTCGGTCCCCAGCCAGAGGATGTTGCCATCGGGATCGGCGATCTTCATCTCATACGCCCACGGCTGATTCGTTGGCTGCTGCACCACCGTCGCGCCGGCCGCTTGAACGGCATCAAACAGTGAGTCATCCTCCAGCCCAATCCACACCACTCCAGCGACCACCGGCTCCCGCACCTGCAACATAATGCTGCACTCATCCCGCCCCACCGAACAAATCCCCCCTGCGTCCCACTCGACCTCAAAGCCGAGCGTCCGACGATAGAAGTCCACGCTCCGTGCGAGATCGGCGACGGCGAGGACGGGGATGGTGTTTTCGATGGTTGGACGGGACATGGATGAGAAGTTCCTGTGAGTTCGCCTCAATCGAGTTGTGGCTTCAGGGCCGGAGTTTCCCAGGCGCCATGGGGATCACGCCTGTCAATGTTCGCACTCAACTCGTTGAGTCAGAATTGAGGCAACCTCCAGAATTGAATAGCATCCTTGGTCAAGGAAGTGAACCAAGTCTTCGGGTTGATTCTCAACATGCCTGTCAAGTCTCCGAAACAGCCAACGATCTTCGACATGCGGCACGATGGTTGCGAGATCATCGTTGGCGATGCCGAACATGTGTTGCCGGGGCTGGCGGCGGATCGATTCCGGTGCTGTGTGACCAGCCCTCCCTA
Source organism: Planctomycetaceae bacterium (assembly GCA_020426425.1). Classification (GTDB taxonomy): domain Bacteria; phylum Planctomycetota; class Planctomycetia; order Planctomycetales; family Planctomycetaceae; genus JACKHO01. The sequence continues at coordinate 1,173 of JAGQQB010000486.1, forward strand.
CTGGGGGCTTCGAGACTATGACGTCGAAGGGCAGATTGGTGCGGAAGATGACCTTAACCAGTACATCGCATCATTGACTCGTGTATTCCGGGAAGTTCGACGAACACTCACCGACGATGGAACGCTGTGGTTGAACATTGGCGATGCGTATACCAGTGGCAATCGTCGTTGGAGAGCGACGGACAAGAAAAACCCGGCTCGGGCGATGTCGTACCGTCCCCCGACACCAGAAGGTTTAAAGCCAAAGGATTTGATTGGGGTTCCCTGGCGACTCGCATTCGCCCTTCAAGATGACGGCTGGTATCTTCGCTCTGACATCATTTGGAATAAGCCAAACACTCAGCCCGAATCTGTCAAGGACAGGCCCACGCGAGCACACGAATACCTGTTCCTGTTCTCGAAGTCCGAGCGTTACCACTACAACCATCTGGCCATTCGGGAGCCAGCGAATGGCAACGGCGGACTACGGAACCGGCGGACAGTCTGGAACATCAGTACCGAAGCCTTTCCCGAGGCACATTTCGCGACGTTCCCTCCGGCACTGGTAGAGCCATGTATTCTCGCGGGCAGTGAACCAGGAGACGAAGTGCTCGACCCGTTCTTCGGTTCGGGCACTGTTGGCGAGGTTTGCGTGGCACAAGGCCGGCCGTTTACCGGAATTGAACTCAAACCAGATTACGCTGAGATCGCCGAACGGCGACTGGGATGGAGGGCTTGATGACCAAGGGACAGAGTGAGCCGCCTTTTCCAATTCTCTCAGCCGATCTTCAAATCGCCTTCTACTTTCGACTTAATTCAATCCGGCAACAGTATCTGGCTGAAGCGCTGCGGGACACGGTTGAGCACGTTGAGATTCGGCGACTGGATTCCGAGTTGCGAAAGTTCGCTCCAGCGGCAGGACTCAAGAAGCTCGCTGCACATGGACTGCGTGGTGAACTTGTTTTTCCGGTCCCAGTGCTTCTCAAAGCATCCCCGTCGCTCCTCGGGTACTACCGACTTCTGTTTGGTCTTTCACAGAAGGAATTCTACTCCAAAGGGCCATTTGGTCGATTCAAACGCCTTGAGGAGCTTGGCGAGTTGGCCCCCAAGACCGAACCGCAGATCGAATCGCTATGCGAGAGCCTGTGTGCGACTGCTGGGCAATTGCTGGACGCGATTGACGATGTATCGCACTCGATCATTCATGATCTCCAACTGCTTACGATCGGTCCTCAATTGCGCGGCAGTGAGAATACCCGGATTGGCGATGCGGCCGTTGCGGAGATGTACGAGCTTATTCTCAACATCGTCGGCAAACATGCCCGGGAACGAACACCAAGACTGATCCGCATCGAGAATGCGGCGGGCCGAACGGTGCTCATCGAGTTTACGAGCGATCCTGATGTTCGTGTAACCGAGATGAACGGCGACAGAAGTCGACAAATCCTCTCCATGGAAATCAAAGGGGGACGTGACTTCTCGAACATTCACAATCGGCTCGGAGAAGCGGAGAAGAGTCACCTCAAAGCCAAACAGTTGGGCTGCAACGAACTTTGGACGGTC
>JAGQQB010000487.1 GCA_020426425.1 Planctomycetaceae bacterium
CGCCCGGTCACTGCCGCCCTGAGCGGAATCGAGAAGCTCTTGAGTGTTGTGTTGTTCAGGCCACATCTTGGTGAGGAAATCCGAAATCCGAAGCACGAAATCCGAAAGAAAATCGAAGCACGAAATCCGAAACGGTCAGGTCACAGATGTTGAGTGACCCACATTGGGGGCTGAGGTTGAGCAGCATGAATCACGATTCGTCGCCAGTTGGGGATTTCGGATTTCTGATTTGTTTCGGATTTCGAGCTTCGGATTTCGAATTTACCAACGAAAGATCCACCACTCTGCGAGATCAACGCCGCACATCAGTCCCTCCCCCCTTCCCGCAATCGCGGATCGGTCGCTTCCTGCAAGCCTTCGCCAATCAGATTGTAGGCGAGCACGGCGGAGAAGATGGCCAAACCTGGAAAAACGATCAGCCACCACATCTCATAGTTCGAGCGCCCTTCCTGCAGCAGCGAACCCCAACTGGGGCCAGGCGGACCGAAGGAGAGGAAGCGGAGTCCAGTTTCAATCAAGATCGCGGAAGCGATGCCAAACGTCACCGGCACCAGCACCGGGGCGAGTGCGTTGGGAAGAATGTGACGGAAAATGATTCGCAGCTTGCTCACACCTAGCACCTCAGCGGCGGCCACGAAGTCAGCCCGCCGCAGCCGTAGGAACTCCGCCCGGGTCAGTCGTGCGATACCAGTCCAGCCTGTGATGCCAATCACCGCCATCATGTGCCAGATCGTTGGCTGATCCACGATCGCCAAGAGTGCGAGAATGAGCACCAATGTCGGGACGCACATGACGACTTCGATCAGCCGACTGAGCACTGCATCGACCCAGCCGCCGAAGTAACCGGCAAACGCGCCGACGATCACCCCAATCGTCGCGGCAATGCCCATCGAGACGAAGCCAATCATGAGGGCCGTCCGGGTGCCATGGACCATCTGGGCAAAGACATCAATCCCGTTGTCGGTGGTGCCAAACAGGACCACCGGAGGACGCAACCCGTTTTCGTCCGGCTGACTGTCACGCAGCCAACTCGGGCGTCCCTCTTCGAGAATCGGATTCGCGGCGACGCCCGGCCATTCATTCTCGCCGACTACACGTTCCGGGTCCTGATACACCAGCGGCCAGATCGCCCAACTCTCCGGGTCCTTTTCCTTGAGGTTGTGCGGATACCGGCGCCGGAACTTGTCGCGGGAGAAAACTGGATTCTCCCACTTGTAGTTGTAGTACCCCAGCGCCGGGAAATAGATCCACCCTTTGTATTTGCAGATGACCGGCTTCGTGCCGACAATCGCCGGTGAACAGATCGCCACAAAACCCAGGAAGACGACGTACCCGAGTGCCAACATCGCAAGTTTGCGCTGGCGAAAACGCAGCCACGTCTCCTTCCAGAAGCCGGGGGACTTCTGAAGGTGACTGAGTTCAGCTTGAATGTCCGGATTCGTCATCGTCGCGATTATTTGTCTTCCAGACGCACCCGAGGATCGACCACGGCGTACAAGACGTCGGCCAACAGTTGGCCAGCGAGTGTGAGCGTGGAGAACATCAACGTCAGTCCCATGATGGTGGGATAGTCCCGCTCACGGACCGATTCAAAGAACAACTGGCCCATACCGGGCCATGAAAAGATCTGCTCAATGATGATCGACCCCGAGAACAACGCAGGCAGCATCAGGCCAATCTGTGTGACGAACGGAATCAGCGTATTGCGAAAGGCATGGCCCCACATGACCCGAATTGGTCCCAAGCCCTTGGCCCGCGCGGTGCGAACGTAATCCTGGCGAACCACTTCATTCATATTCGCCTTGATGAACCGGCTGTAGTACGCCAGCGAGCCGTACGTGTAACAGATGACCGGCATCAGTGCATGCCAGAAGATGTCCGCCACCTGGCCCATGGTCGACAGATCATTGTGGTTGTCACTCTTCATGAACATCAGCGGCAGCCAGCCAAGCCGCACCGCGAGGAACAACTGCAGGAACAACGCCGCGACAAAGCTGGGGAACGAGTAGAGCACGTACAGCGATGTGCTGATCAGTCGCTCATCGAGTTTCCCGGACCGGACCGCCGCGGCAATCCCAATCGGTACCGAGAACAGATACGTGAGCAACAGCGATGTGACGGACAACAGCAGGGTCGGAAACAACCGCTCCCGAATGAGCACGGTCACCTGTTCTTTGCGCGAGAACGAACGCCCCAAATCGCCGACGCACAGGTTCTTCACCCAAATGCCATACGACTGATACCACGGCTTGTCGAGACCGTAGGTCTTGAGGATGCGGTTGAAGTCCTCCTCGCTCATCACCTTGCTGGGGTCGAGCGCCGCCAAGTCCTGCGTCAGTGGACTGCCGGGCATATTGCGAATTAGGCCGTACACGATGAACGTGATCAGGATCAACGTCACCAGAGACAGAGCCAGTCGGCGGACCAGAAAGGCGAACATGAGGCGTGAAGGAACTCCTGGGGAATCTGCAGGCTTCGTTTGAGCGCGAACGTCGACGCTGTTGTTCGGATATCAGCGATCTTGTCACCGAGCAACGGTCGGTGAGGAAACCGGGCTATCTAAGACTTTGGCTTCCACAGCGTCTGGAATCCGGGGTTGTAACCGAAGGGATTCCGCGGACTGAACATGTAACCCCGCACCTGCTTGCTGAAGCCGAAGAACGAACTGCGATAGTACAACCACATGTACGGTTGATCCTCCCAGAGGATGTT
>JAGQQB010000488.1 GCA_020426425.1 Planctomycetaceae bacterium
CGCGTGAGGAAATAGGTTTCGGGATAGAAGTGCGGGAATCCACGTCCATCGGCATGGTGCGAAAGATGCGGGAGTCCCTCGCTGGTGATGAGGACTTTCGTCAGTTTGAGTTGCGGCCCGTTTTTGTTCAGCGCGGCCAGTTGATCTGTGAGCGACTTCCAGTTGGCGTTCGCGTCACGATACCAGTCGAAGGCGGTTTGCCAGTGCTTATGCTCGGGCGTGCGTTGTTCGACCGGCGCCATCCGCAACGCGGCGATGGCATCGATCACATTCGCTGGCGGGCCAGACTGGTGCAACTCCGCAGCGGGAGATGCGTGGTCCGTCACGGAGAGCCGGAACCGACCCAGGGCGTGTTGACCGTTAGGATGATTGAAGGTCAGAACGATCTGCAGCTCTGTTTGATCGGAGAGTGTGACCGCTGACGCGAGATCGAATACTGCGGCTTGGTCTTTGCCAATCCCTCCGGCATCCACCGCCCAGCCGCTGATTGGGTCGTCATCAAACGATGCAGCTACCGAGAGCTCCGAATCATTCTGTTGATGAGTTGCCCGGGCCGCCTTGATGGCAACGTTCGACTCAGGTGACGCCGCAAGGGAGATGCGAATATCCCCCAGCGCGAAGTTTCCATTCCCCGCGCGTCCAGGCCCCTTACGCGGGAGCGACTCGTCGGTGAGTGCTTCCAGTCGCAGGGCGGTGATGTCGTGGCGGGAGAAACGCCCTTGAATGGTGAGCACTTCCTGGTTGGGCGCGTCTCCTTGAGCCAGCCAGGAACCATCGGGCTGCTGCTGATACGTTGTTCCAGCAGATGAGGTGACCTGGCTAATGTCAATCACTTCCCAAGGTCCATGTTGCAGTGCGTTCTCTTCTTCACTCAACCACGCGAGAAACTCCTGCTGGATTCGTGGCAGGAGTTCTGCTTGGTGCTGTTCGAGTTCTTTCCGCTTGGTCTCGAACTGAGTCTGAGCGATGCCGTTCGCCTGAGGATCGAGATCGAGTTCCACTTCCGTGCGAATCGCCTTAGTGAAGTTACTCGCCAATCGATAGTAATCCTTGGCCGAGATCGGGTCGTATTTGTGATCGTGGCAGCGGGCACAGCCGGTGGACAGGCCGAGGAATGCGACGCCAGTCGTCGCCACGATGTCGTCGAGTTCGTCGTACCGAGCGGACTCGAATTCTTCTTCCGTCAATTGTGTCGGAAATGCTCCGGCACCGATGAATCCGGTCGCCTTGAGTGCTTCTGGATCGTCGGGCGCCAGTTCATCGCCCGCGAGCTGCCACGCGACAAACTGGTTGAATGGCATGTCGTCGTTCAGCGCTCGTATTAGGAAGTCGCGGTAGTGATAAGCGGTGCGTCGGTCGTAGTCCTGCTCGTAGCCGTGCGACTCAGCGAACCGAGCGACATCCATCCAGTGCCGAGCCCAACGCTCGCCATATTGCGGCGACGCAAGCAACTGGTCGATCAATTTCGCGTAAGCATCGGGCGATTCATCCTGGACGAAGGCTTCGCTCGCTTCGTACGTCGGTGGCAGTCCGGTCAGATCGAGACTGACCCGGCGGATGAGCGTGCGACGGTCGGCGGGGCGATTGGGCTGAATTCCCTCGGCTTCGAGTCTGCCGAGAATGAACCGATCGATATCGGTGCGGCACCATTCTCCGTCGCTCACCTCTGGAGGGGTGACTGCGCGCAGTGGCTGGAATGACCAAAATTGCCGATCTTCATCGGTGACGACGAGTCCGCCAGCGGTCGGGGTGCCATCGGTGAGTGGAGCATCGTAGGGGGCGCCGAGGTCGATCCAACGCCTGATCTGCTCGATCACTTTGATCGGCAGCTTGGGCGCCTTGAGTGGCATGTGCGGCTCGGCCCGATGCTCGATCAGTTCGACGAGATAACTGTCAGCGGCGGTTTGGTCGATGAACCCACTGTCGAACAGCTTTTCTCGCGTACTGAGATCAAAGTCCCCTTTCACGGACTGCCCGCCGTGACACTCCAGGCACTGTTGGACGAGTACTGCACGGATCTGTTCCTTAAACAGTTTCGTGCCCGCCTTCGCCCGCTCGACGTGATCAGCGGGGACCGGCGGCGCCGCCTGCATCGGTTGGACCAATATCAGCCCAAGCAAGCCGAGCAGGCACGCGATGCCGCAACGGGGCGCGGAGGAGATCGTGGGGGAGTGTCGTTGAGCCATGACGTGTTTGTCGTTGGAAACAGTGCGGGATGCATTGATGTCGATGGTCAGATACATTACCGCTTCAGGAAAACTTCATCGAGGTTCAGCAGGACATTGCCAATGGCGGTCCAGGCGGCACCTGCGCTTGGGGGGACACCGTCGGGGAGCGGGCCGAGTGGATCGGTCGCCAGTTGAATCGCCGCCTCCTGATTCTGAGCAAAGTGCGTTTCGGTGTCGTGATATAGTTGCGCCAACAACTTAACTTCTTTGCCGTTTGCAGGACGCCCGAGCGTGACCAGGACGGCGTAGCGCAGTTGGTCGTCGAGTGTACCGGGTTGAGCCAGTGCTCTGCGTCCCAGCGCCTGCGCCGCTTCCACGAAGACCGGATCGTTCAATGTGACTAGCGCCTGGAGCGGAGTGTTTGTCCGATCCCGCCGGATGGTGCAAACCTCCCGGTTGGGGGCATCGAAGGTCGCCATCGAGGGGTATGGATTCGAACGTCGCCATGTGGTGTAGAGTCCGCGACGGTAACGGTCGTC
>JAGQQB010000048.1 GCA_020426425.1 Planctomycetaceae bacterium
GAGCCTATGGAAGGAGCAGAGTTCCAGAATCTGAATACTCAGCAGAAGGTGTACTATCATCGCGTCGGAACATCGCAGGCAGATGATGTGCTCGTGTTTCATGATCCCGATCAACCGGAATGGGGCTACAGCTGCTCCGTTTCCGAAGAGGGTCGCTATCTGGTCATCACCGTGCATGTCGGTACCGATGATCGGTACCGCGTCTTCGTCAAAGATCTGCAGGATCCGAACGGAACGCCGTTCGCGCTGGTCCGCAATTTCAATCACGAGTACAGCTTTATTGGCAATGCTGGAGCGACGCTTTTCTTTCAGACCGATCTCGATGCGCCATTGCGGCGGATTGTCGCCATCGATCTACAGCAAGCGCGACAGGCAGAGTACAATGAGGACGCTCCGCCACCGTATCGGGAAGTCGTCCCCGAACAGCCGACCACGATGACCAGCGTTTCGCTCGTCGGCAACACGTTTGTGGTCGAGTTGCTCATGGATGCTCAGTCACAGGTGAAACTGTTCGACCTGCAAGGCGAGTTCGTGCGTGAGATTGAGTTCCCAGGGATTGGTTCGGCCAATGGCTTTGGTGGTCGGCAGGACGACACCGAGACGTTCTACTCCTTCTCCAGCTTCGCGACCCCGCCGAGCAGTTATCGCTACGATCTGCTGACTGGGGAAAGCACGCTGTTGCGTCGGGCTGCTGTGGACTGCGATCCCGAGGCGTTCGAAGTCGAGCAGATCTTCTACAACAGCAAAGACGGCACGCGCGTTCCCATGTTCCTCGCCCATCGCAAGGGACTTGTGCTCAATGGTGAGAATCCGGTTCTGCTCTATGGTTATGGGGGATTCAATATACCGCTCACGCCCTCGTTCTCGATCAGTCGCCTCGCCTGGATGGAAATGGGAGGCGTATTCGCCATGGCGAATCTACGCGGTGGTGGCGAATACGGTGAAAAGTGGCACAAAGCGGGGACCAAGCTCGACAAGCAAAATGTGTTTGACGATTTCATCGCCGCTGCCGAAACCCTGATTAAACGCAACTACACGCGACCAGAGAAACTCGCGATTCAAGGGGGTAGCAATGGCGGTCTGCTCGTCGGCGCGTGCCTCACGCAGCGTCCCGACCTGTTCAGTGCGTGCCTGCCCGCAGTCGGTGTGATGGACATGCTCCGGTTCCACAAGTTCACTGCCGGTCGCTACTGGGTCGATGACTATGGCTGTGCCGACAACCCCGAGGAGTTCGCCGCCCTCTATGCCTATTCCCCTTACCACAACTGTCAGCCGAATGTCGGCTATCCTGCCACGCTGATCACCACCGCCGACACTGACGACCGCGTCGTGCCCGGTCATAGTTTCAAGTTCGCGGCGGCGCTGCAGACAGCGCAGGCGGGAGAGGAACCAATCCTGATTCGCATTGAAACCAAAGCGGGTCACGGGGCCGGAAAGCCGACGAGCAAGGTCATCGAGGAAATCACCGATCAGTGGGCCTTCCTGGTGAAGACACTCAACGTGCGGCTGCCCCCATCGTTTGGACGGTCGCAGGGTGAGGGGGAGTAGCGTTGTCGTCCGCTCGACCGGCGATCCTGTTGAGCGTGGGCAACGCAGGGGAGGCATTTGGCCTTTCAATTGCGTCTTGAACTTGCCCCGGAACGACTTGAATCCCGGCTGGGTCAGAGTCAGACTGCAGACAGCGGGACCACGCAGTTTGTGGTCCCCTTAAGAACTTAAGAGAAGAAGGATCTGTCCCATGGCGACACATCTTCGCCTGTTTGGTGGCTTGCTTTGTTTGAGTCTACTGGTTGGTTGTGCCAACGACACGCCCCCTGCCAGTGGTGGCGCTGGCACGGAAACTGGAATGCCCGCAGAGCATAACGACGAGGCACCAGCCCTGTCGGCGGAGGATCAGGCGTTAGCAGATGCCCAGAAGATCTGTCCGGTCGCCGGTTCCGATCTGGGCAGCATGGGAACGCCGTACAAAGTTATGATCGGTGATCGCCCCGTGTTCCTGTGCTGTTCGCACTGCGAAGGGGAGCTGAAGAAGAACCCCGAGAAGTATCTTGCGATCCTGGATGAAGCCAAGTCGGCAGCAGATGGAGAACCGGCGCCCGAGGGCAACGGCGAAGCATCGGCCCCAGATGCAACTGAGCCACCGGCGCCTCCAGTCGACGAAGCGGCTCCCGCTGAACCTCCCGTCGGCGAAGTGTCGAGCTAGTGGAGTTCCGTTTGTGGCCGAGGGTCCCTGGTACGCGCATCGATGAGTTGCTGAGAACCGCTGGTGACCTCAAGGCGAAGCCAGTGACTGCACGCTTTTGAAACCAGCGTGGTCATCGCCCCGTGCATGACCACGCTGGTTTTTCTTTGGAGGGCCATCATCTTGCAGAGCGAGTCACTCTGCCTGGTGTTCAGGCCGCAGATATCCCAGCGATATGGCCGCCATCAGGTATCGGGGCAGGAACCGTGGTAACAGGGTTAAGAGTTTGGGAACAAATCCAATCGTGACGCTGAGTTTCCTCCGCCGTAGCGCTCTGAGCGTTCCGACGACGACTTTCTCGGGCGACATCGCCAGTCGTTCCGCGAGCGAAGGCATGTTGGCCACGGAGAGGAACTCGGTCTTCACAAGCGGCGGGCAGACAGCGAGTAGCTGCACGCCATGCTTGCGAACTTCGATGCCCAAGCCTTCCGTGAACGATAGCACATACGCCTTGGATGCCGCATACACCGACATGTACGCCACCGGCTGGAACGACGCCCGCGAGGCAAGATTGATGATCGTCCCCGATCTTCGCGCCAACATGCCGGGGAGCACTTGGTACGTCAACCTCGTCAGCACGGCCACATTCAGCTGCACCACCTGCTCCACGCGGGCGATGTCGGTTTGGTCGCAGGTGGAGAAGTGTCCCAGGCCAGCGTTATTGATCAGCAGATCCAGAGGCTGTTCGCGCTGCTCCAGGAACTCGACAAGCTGCTGAAAACCGGTGGGATTGAGCAGGTCGAGCGCGAGCGGGACAATATCGATGCCATGGTCTGCGCACAGGCGTCCAGCCAATTCCTCGAGTCTCTCTTGTCGACGTGCGACGAGGATCAGATTCATCCCGCGCTCGGCAAAGCCAGCGGCGTAGGCAGCACCGATCCCCGCCGAGCCTCCGGTGATCAGCCCCCACTGGTGCTCAAACTCGCGCATGTTTGCATCATCATCTGGCCCGGAAGTGAGTGAACGGGACTGTTCCAGACGATCAGCCCCTACTCGGCAACAGCCGTATTATCGACCAGCAGTTCGGGGTGCTCCAGTACCAAATAGTGACCATGATCTGCAGTCACAATCAGCACGGTCTCACTCCAATCACTGTGCGTCTCGACCCAATCGGTGACGGTTTTGACTGCAGCGTCGCCACTCAGGACGGCCCCAATGGAGTTGTCGATATTATTGTCATGGTTCGCCCAATCGACATCGCCCGCTTCCACGAGTAACCAGAAGGGCCGTTCATCGCGCCCCAGCACAGTGAGTGCTGCTGTGGTGAGATCGCTCAATGTCGGGTTCTCGGTGACATCTTCGTCCGTGTATTGTTCCGCCGCTCGCCGTCCTTCGGTCGGTCTGAAGTCGCCATTCGCCGTCCGGTACGGGAGGTGTCCCCCTTTGACACCAAAGAAGCCAAACAAGCGGCGGTTGAGTTCAGCGGCTTCGTCCGCCGCAGTCTGTACCGCCATACCCCCATACACACCGGAAGCACGTGTCACGACCTGGTAGGCTCCGCCGCCGCGAGCATCAATCGCCTGCAGGTCGGCATCGGTCAAATAGGGATTTCCGGGCACAAAGTTTTCCCCTTGCCCTTTGTCCTGCTCGCGGGACTCACCAAATCCAGCTCCGAGCAGGACATCAACACCGGGCAGTGGCGACTCCTGATGGCTAATCGACTTCAGACCGAGCAAATCGCGGGTGAGATCCTGATAGTCGTCCCGGTCGACGTTGTGGGCATATGCGGCGGCCGGGGTGGCATGACTGATCGGCACGCTCGTGACCACACCAACACGGTAGCCCGCCGACTGCGCCGCATGCGCGATGGTTTGCACCTGCGCGCCCTCTGGTCCGACATTGATGGCCGCGTTGTAAGTCTTGATGCCAGCCGTCATCGATGTCGCCGAGCTAGCGGAATCGGTGTACGCGTGCTGGAACCGGGAGTCAGCACTCTTGCCGACCAGGTACTCCAGGTCTGAAGCAGACGACCATGCCGTCGGTCCAGCATGCTCGACCGAGTAACCCCCACGCAATGTGGTTTCACTGGGCGTCACCGACTGGTCGTTGACGTTGACCTTGTAATCTGCGGCGTACGGACTGGTGACCATCATCCCGAACTGTGTGGTGCCTCCGGCGGTATAGTCCTGCAAATGGAGTCCGGTCCCACGTCCTTGTTCGTAGGCAATGTTCTGTAACTGATGAATGCTCGCGGCCCTGGTGGTCTGCCAGTCCATGCCATCGAAGACCACCAGGATGATGTGCTTCTTGCCCGCCGCGAGTGCCGCCTGTTGAATGTCCGCGATGTTCGTCTGATCGAAATACTCCGCCTCAGGATTGAGCGTCCCTGTGGGAAGCTGACCGTACAACTGCTGAATGCGTTCTTCGCTGCGATAAGGACTGCGCTCGGTCTGATAGCTCGTCAGATCGATCCCCTCTCCAGCACCCAGCGTGCCAAAGGTGTACACAGGAATCAGCCGGTTCGAATGCGTTCCCCACAGTTCGTAGGTGTCCGTCTGCCAACCCCAGTGGCCGAATTCGGCCTGATTGGTTGAGTCGGCTTGCGTCTGCAACTCGCAAATGCGGTCGCCGCCATAGGCGATCAGAGCGGATGACTCCAGCAAGAGCAGCAGGGTACTCAGCGCAGTACGGATCGAAAGCATGGATCAAACTCAAACGTGTGGAAGAGTCCCGGAGAGGGAGAATGTCAGGTGTGCCAGGCGTTGTGGGATTGCCAGAAGAGCGCTTCCCTCCGATGATGGGCAAACGCCCTGGGCATCGTGCCGCACGAATCGCAGTCTACGCTCCGCTTTGCGGATTGGCGAGCGACGAGCGGAATGCCTGACCGAGGGACCGTATCATGAATTCATCAACTCTGCACACAGCAATCAACATGCCAACGATTGGATTTCTAGGGGCCGGAAAGATGGCGACTGCTCTGGCCAAAGGGCTCATTGACGCGGGCTTCGCTCGGGCGGAAGACATTCTTGCCAGCGACGTTGTCTCCGTGGCGCGTGAACAGTTCGAAGCCGCCACCGGTGCACGTACGACCAGCAATGGGAGCGATGTCCTGGCCGCGTGCGATGTGATTTGCCTGGCGGTCAAGCCACAGGTGATTCCGCAAGTGCTCCAGTCGCTGCGTTCCGGCGTAGATGCCCGGCACCTGTTCGTCTCGATCGCCGCCGGTATCTCGCTGGCCAGGCTGACCGAAGGGTTGGGAGCGACGGCACGCATTGTCCGGGTGATGCCCAACACTCCGGCATTGGTTGGTGCTGGTGCCTCGGGATTCACGCTCGGCGGAGCGGCCACCGAGGACGATGGCCAACTCGTCCGTGAACTTCTGCAAACGGTTGGCATCGCCATTGAAGTGCCCGAACGTCTGCTCGATGCGGTCACGGGACTGTCAGGCAGTGGTCCAGCCTATGGATTTCAAATCATCGAAGCGCTCAGTGATGGGGGTGTTCGCATGGGGCTTCCGCGCGATGTTGCCACCCAACTTGCCGCGCAGACGCTCTTGGGCGCTGCCCGCATGGTCCTTGAGACGGGAATTCATCCCGGGGCGCTGAAAGATGCCGTCACCAGTCCTGCAGGCACCACGATTGCTGGCCTGCACGCCCTCGAGCAGGGATGCCTGAGAGCCGCGCTGATGAATGCCGTGCAGGCGGCGACACAACGGTCGATCGAACTGGGCAGCGCGTGAACTTGAAGTGAAACCATGCCAGTGCCGAGCGATTCTCCGAATCGTGCTCGATCCAAGTGCGACGACAGACGGTCACCCCTGTTCGCGATCAGATTCGGCTCAACCCGATCCCTGCGTCGCCAGACACGGCGGCAAGCTGAACACGGAATCGCAGGCTGCTCTACCGGTTGGACTGAATGCGAACGATGCATGTTCCTTCGTCTTCCTCAACAACATCGAGATCGACATCCAGGAACTTCCGGATGACAGCGATCTGCGTGCGCGAGTGCTGCGTCAACGGCAACGTGCGGAAACGTCCGCCGGGGGAACGTCCCTGATTCTGCCAGGCACTGATCGCCAGTGGCAGCATCAGCTGGTCGGCCAGATGCTGACCAACAGCAGCTGACGACTTTTCGAATTCGCGGACCTCACGGACAACTTCGGCGGCCACTCGTTCGGCCGGGACGCCAAGGCGACCGAATCCGGTGACAATTTCAGTGACTCGTTCAAACTCCAGTTCCGCGAATACGCAGTTACCGGGGCCGGTGGAATCGACGTCGTTCACGTAAGTTGCCGCTCTGGTCCAACCGAGTCGCCGCACGGCGGTGTCGACTTCACGTCGCCCAATTGAGGCTGGCAGATTTGCCACCAGCGCAGTGATCGATTGCCGTCGTAGCAATCCCCGGTCGAGCAGGTCGAATCCCTGGAGTGTTGTCGCGGGGATAACATCGACTGCGAATCGGCCCCCACCGGCTGGATAGAAACCAGCGCGGTCGAGTCGCGCAACGATGGTTGGCCCCATTCGCTCCAGTTGCGGCAGATACGCGCGCGTCAGGAAGTCGTATGGCGGCGCCCAGGGGTTATGCGTCCCCCCTTCCAATGTGATTGTGGATGGAGCATCAGCGATGGCGAGAACGGGCAAGATCGTTTGCAGTACCAGAGTCGCACTACCGGCGGTCCCAATGGCGCAGTGCACATGACCGGGCTGAATCGGCCCCGGCGTGAACTCAAGTTGACGTGACCCGAGTTCCGCTCCGCGACATGTCGCGGCACTCACCTGCACCGCTGCTTCGACCGCCGCGAGATGCTGGCGCAGCAGGCCTGGACGCTTCCGACCCGCACGGACTCGCGAGATTCGAATGGATCGACCGGTGAGCATCGACAGGGTGAGGGAGGACCGAAGAATCTGTCCTCCCCCTTCCCCATCGGCTCCGTCGATCTCCAGAAAGTCCACGCTGCTGTAGTTCACGGTTCTGCACTCATCAAACGAACTTTGCAGCATCGTGGACACATGGGGCACAGGCCGGGTTCGACCGGTGCTTCAGCTAGTGGTGCGCCTCTTCTTCCTGTTTCGCTGCCGCAATAATCTTGGCCTGTTCGTTACCGGGTACCATTTCGTAGTGGGAGAACTCGAGGGTGAACGAACCCTGTCCGGCAGTCAGGCTCGACACGTTACGTGCGTAGGTCATCACTTCGGCCAACGGGGCCTTGGCATGCACCACGGTCATGTTGCCGGGGAGTTCATCCATCCCTTCCATGCGACCGCGACGCGTGTTCAGATCGCTGGTGATGTCCCCGATCTTGTCGCTGGGAATCGTGATCTCCAATGCGACCACCGGTTCCAAAAGCGCCGGCTTGGCTTGCTGGAAGATCTCCCGCAGACAGTAGGACGCGGCCAGTCGGAACGCAGTTTCGTTGCTGTCGACCGGATGGTCCTTGCCGAAAAACAGTTCCACAACGATGTCCTGGATCTGGTTGCCAGCCAGCGCGCCCTTGGTCATCCGTTCCTTGACGCCCTTCTCGACGGCCGGGATGAATTGGTTCGGCACCGAACCGCCCGAGACGCGATCGACGAAGCAGAAGTTCAACTCTGGATCGTAGTGATAGCTCCGCATGCCAGCGAAGCGGTCCTTCGTGAAGTACTCTTCGGGAACCACATCCTGCGGACAGGCAGAGACCCGCATATGCACCTCCGCAAACTGACCCGAGCCACCAGACTGCTTCTTGTGCCGATAGCTCCCTTCAGCGGCACCCATGACCGTTTCACGATAGGGGACATGCGGCAGATGCGTGACGACGTCGACCTTCTCGCGATCGTGCAGCCGCTGCTGCACAAGCTGCAGATGCAGTTCGCTCATCCCCTGGATGACCATCTCGTGCGTCTGTTCTTCGCGATGGACTTCAAAGGTCGGGTCTTCCTCCTCAATCTTGTGCAGGGCTGTGGAGATCTTTGCCTGATCGGCCTGGCTCTTTGGCTCGACGGCCAGTCCAACCATCGGTTTGGGGAATTGGATCTTCGGCAGTCGTACGCCATCGGCACCACAGGTGATCGTGTCGCCGGTCTTGAGATCATCCACCTTCACGGCGACCACGATGTCCCCAGGGCCAGCTTCGGCGACTTGCTCATGGTGTGCCCCCTGCAACTCCATCAACTGATGCAGTTTGATGTTCTTGCCAGTCCGCTCCAGATGCACTGACGCGTCCTTGTGGAGCGTGCCCGAGTAGATCCGCAGAAAACTCATGCGACCAACGAAGGGATCGATCCGTGTTTTGAACACCTGGGCCACCAGTGGACCTTCAGCGGTGCCATACAGTTCCTTCGGCTCATCCCCCTCGAGCACCTGCGAGGGTATGTCAGCCGGGGAAGGGGCATAGGCGGCGAGACCATCGAGCAATTCAGCAACACCAATGTCTCCCTTGGCACTGACAAAGAAGATGGGCGTGAGTGTCCTGGCAACGATAGCCTTGCGGATGGCTCCGTTGAGTTCCGCATCGCCAAGTTGCTCCCCGTCGAGATATCGCATCATCAGTTCTTCATCGGCTTCGACGGCGGCATCAATCAGGTGCTCCCGTGCCTGTCCGATGTCGAACACCGCGCCATCGACGTTTTCCGGCGGCTTCAATACGTTGGCTACGCCACGCAAGTTGGCGCCTGTTCCCAACGGGATGTTGATCGGCACGCACTGGGGGCCGAATTGCTCGTGAATGGACTCCAGCAGTCCTTCAAGGTTGGTGTTATCGGCGTCGCACTTGCTGATCACGAGCATCTGCTGCCGTCCGTCGCGCCCCGCGTTTCGGAAGGCCTTCCGTGAATTGACTTCGATTCCCGCCGGCGCGCTG
The DNA here is from genome assembly GCA_020426425.1 of Planctomycetaceae bacterium. Lineage (GTDB taxonomy): Bacteria > Planctomycetota > Planctomycetia > Planctomycetales > Planctomycetaceae > JACKHO01. The sequence goes on from JAGQQB010000048.1 coordinate 9,021, forward strand.
ATCACCACCAGGGCGGTTTCGACAGCGCGCAGCGAGCCGATGACTTGTCCGGCAAAGTCGGGCATGCCGGGGCAGTCGATCAGGTTGATGCGTATTCCGCCATGGTCGACATGGCACACATGGGAGGCGATGGTGTGCTTGCGGGCCTTCTCATCATCGTCGGTATCCAGAAAACTGGTGCCCTCTTCCGGTGAGCCGGCCCGCGAATTCACCCCCTCCTTAAATAAGATGCGGTCGGCAAGAGTAGTCTTGCCGACCGCACCGTGACCTACCAGAACAATGTTGCGAACTTCCCCCACCTGGTGCATGCTCATGGCGACTCCCCAAGGTCTGAGTTGGTGATCAATGCTGCATCTGGCAGTGCCGAACGGTTCCGCTATAGCAGATGACGCATCGGTATCGCCAAGTATTATATGCCGTCCTGCAGAAGTCTCTCCACCAACGGTCCGGTCGATTCTCTGTTTGTTCAGGATTGACCGAATTCGTATCGATCATGCTTGACACCTGCAGCCGTCGATCAGGGATCAGTCTCCAGATCCGTGTTCAACCATCACTTGCCCGCTGAATTGGGCTCAGCGCTTCCTGAATGTTCAGCGCCTTGCCCAACTCGACCACCACGAACGGAATCGCCGCGCAGCCAACGATCAGCATGAGGTCGAACACAGTCAACGTGCTCACGCGGAAGAGGCGCGACAGCACCGGGACGCACAGGATCAGGAGTTGCAACACGGTGCCGAGCAGGATCGCGCCATAGAGTCGATAGTTGCTCAAGATGCCGAGACGGAACACGGAGTGTCGAAATGACCGGAGTGAGGCCACGTAGAACAACTGTGACAGCGCAAGCACGCTGAAGACGAGGGTGCGGGCATAGTCGAGTTGAGCATCTGCCGACTGCATCGACTCGGAATGCTCGGTTGCATGCGATGCTGGAAGTTGTGTCGCGAAGACGATCAGGCAGACGGCTGCCATCAGTCCACCGATGCCGATGATAGCGAGCAGTCGCTGCCATGTGAGAATCGATTCGCTGCGCCGTCGGGGAACGCGGGTCATCACATCGCTGTCTGGTGGCTCAAATCCCAGTGCCAACGCCGGGAGTCCATCCGTCACCAGATTGATCCACAGGATGTGCAGCGGCAGGAGCGGCAACGGATACCCCAGCAGCAACGCGCCGACCAGAACGAGCACTTCACTGAGATTCGCGGTCAGCAAGTACATCACCGATTTGAGAATGTTCTCATAGATCACGCGGCCTTCTTCGACGGCGGCGACGATCGTGGAGAAGTTGTCATCGGCGAGCACCATCTCGGCCGCCTGTCGGGAGACATCGGTCCCATTGATTCCCATGGCGACTCCGATGTCCGCCTGCTTGAGGGCGGGCGCGTCGTTCACGCCATCACCGGTCATCGCCACGATGGACCCGGCCTGCTGATGCGCTTCGACGATTCGCAGCTTGTGTTGCGGAGTCACCCGTGCGAACACAGCGATCTGATCCAATTTCTCACGCAGTTGGGCTTCACTCCAGCGATCCAACTCCGATCCATGCACCAGGAGATCCTCGCCATGCAGCAGGGCGAGTTCGCGGGCAATTGAGGCTGCCGTCCCTGGATGATCTCCGGTGATCATTACGGGGCGAATCCCTGCCTGGCGACAGGTTTGTACCGCAGCGGCGGCTTCCGGACGCAGTGGATCGAGAATGGCGACAAGTCCCAGCAGTCGCAACTCGGTTTCGGCCTGTTCGCTGTCCTGCGGAAGTTGATCTCCATTCCAATCCCGGTCCGCGATCGCGAGGATGCGTTGACCTTGCGCCGCGAGTTCATCGGCCCGGCGCATCCACCCTTCTCGTTGTTCGGACAGATCGGCTGTGCAACGCGGCAGCACGCGGTCGGACGCACCTTTCACAATGAGCCGTGGCTGCGCGCCATGCATGCGAACCAGTGTTGTCATGCGTTTGCGTTCCGACGAGAACGGAATCTCTCCCAGCCGAGGTGACTCCGCACGCAGGGAAGTGAAATCGAGTCCCGCTTGCTGTGCGGCGACCACGAGCGCGCCTTCGGTGGCGCCGCCAATCACCTCACCCTGAGACGTGATCTCCGCATCGCTGCACAGCACAGCGGCCCGCAACAACTCGCGTTTGGCAGACTCGTTTGCCGCAACTGGCAGGACACCGGCGACCACCATGCGGTTCTGTGTCAGTGTGCCGGTCTTGTCCGTGCAGATGACATCGACCGTTCCGAGGGACTCGACTGCCGACAGATGCCGAATGATCGCATTTCGCCCTGCCATCCGGTTCGCCCCGAGTGCGAGCGTGATGCTGATAATTGCGGGCAATCCTTCCGGGATCGCGGCGACCGCCAGGCTGACCGAGACCAGCAGCATCTCCGCGAACAGACGTTGATCCCAGAATTCCCGTGGCACCCGAAGCACACCCTGTACAAACACGAGCAGAGAAATCGCAATGACCGCGATCGTCAGCACGCGGCTCAGTCGGACCAGTTGGTGTTGGAGCGGGGTCTGTCGATTGCTGGCGGTCGCCAGCAGTTGGGCGATGCGGCCCACTTCGGTCGCCATCCCGGTCCCGGTCACCACCGCCAGCGCATGTCCGCGAGTGATCGAGGTGCCGGAATACGCCATGCAACTGCGTTCGGCCAGTGGAGCGTCTGTGGGCACAGGCTCCGGGGACTTGCTGACCGGCAGTGACTCGCCCGTCAACGCCGCCTCTTCAACTTCCAGATCGCTTGATTGCAGGAGTCGTGCATCGGCGGGGATGGTGTCGCCAGCCCGCAATTCGATCAGGTCACCGCGCACGACCTCCCGCGCGGGGATTACCTGGAGTTCCCCTCCGCGACGCACGCGCGACTGAGGTTGCGACATACTTTGCAAGGCTTCGACGGCGTCTTCCGCCCGCCACTCCTGCACAAAGCCGATGCCAGCGTTCAGGATGACGATGATCGCGATGAGTACAGAGTCGACCCACTCACCGATCATTCCACTGATCACCGCCGCCGCCAGCAGCAGTGCGATCATCACGTCACGAAACTGTTGGAGAAAGAGTTTCCAGCGGGGAATCCGTGCTTGCCTCTGCAAGCGGTTCTCGCCCTCCTGTGCGAGTCGATTCGCGGCCTCCGCAGCGTCGAGGCCTTGGCTGGCGTTGGTACCGCATTGCCGCAGCACCACTTCCAGGGTCTGGCTCCAGGGGGCTGAATCACTCATTGTCCATACACCGCCAGTAGACTGCCCAGTACGAGCACGATGACCAGCACCGCATCGGGTTCAAGAATCCACCAGCGTTTTTCAGCGCGATACAGCAACCCTGCGATGACCACCGATGTCACGAGGACCGCCGCGGTTCCCGTGAGGGCATGCGTTTGGGCCACAGAAGACAACAGCGGAACTGGGGTCGCGAGATCGAGCCCGGCCAGCATCGCCATGTTGAAGGCGTTGCTTCCCAGAATGTTCCCGACCGCCATATCGATCGTCCCCAGCCGAATCGCCGCGAAGGTGGTGACCGCCTCGGGCAGTGAAGTGATCAGTGCAACGAACACGGTCCCGAAGAACGTTTGTCCCATGCCGGTCTGCGCGGCAATTGATTCGGCGCTGCTGGCGAGCGGTGGTCCCGCCAGGAAGATGGCGCTCGCCGCAATCAGATAGCCCATCGTCGCCCGTTTCCAGCGCAGTGGGGCTTCCGGCTGAGGAGCGTCCGTCATGGCGGCGGTGTAATGCTGATCGATGAAGATCAGTCGCATGCAGAACAGATAGGCCAGCAACAACCCCCAACTCCCCAACCCCAGACGACACAGCACGAAGTCGCTTCCATTGAGGATGGAGGCGATGACCACGCACGTGAGAATAATGCTGGCGATCGCAGACAGCGCATGTGCGGCGGCAAGACGCGAGAGCATGCGTCCTTTGGCTTGAGTGAACAGATCCATCAGGGCCAGGATCAGCAGGTTCAGCAACGAACTCCCGATGACCCCTCCCAGTGTCAGATCGTAGGCGCCGATACGAACCGCACTCCAGCCGACTGAGAACTCGGGCAGGCTGGTCGCTCCGGCCAGCAGAATCAGCCCGGCGAGCGAACGCCCCATTCCGGTGGCGTCCGCCAGCGTATCCGAACATCGGGCGAGCACCGTGCCTGCGACAATAATCACCACGGCCAGAACACAGAAAGTGACGATCAACGAGAGCATGGGGATGCGGGGAGACAGAGGACTGGAAATTCGCCCCCAGAGTATACCCCGACCTCACCGCCAGCGGCACCGATTCACTCGTGAACCGCGAATCCCACGTCACTCAGATCAGCGGGATCGGCGTTGTAGTTCACCAGGATCTCTTCACCAGCCGCAATGTCCCGCAGTGCGATGAACAGTTTGGTACGGGGACTGGCATCCTGGTAACACGCGTTGGGCGTATAGCTGTGTTTGGACAGCGATCCGTAGCCAAGCGCGATCACCGTGTGCCGCTTGTTCCAGGCAAACACGTAGTGCTGGAGTTCCGATTCAGCAATCTGATCCCAAGTCACAGCCAGCAGCGGGACGCGCTCGATGACTGTTCCTTCGGGAATATCAGCACGGGCAAACACACCCAGCCCGCGCAGCCGAGTCTTCCGCACTTCGATCAGTTCAGAAT
>JAGQQB010000489.1 GCA_020426425.1 Planctomycetaceae bacterium
GGCTGCGGGGTGAGGGAGGGTAGGGAAAGCGTGTAGGTCTCGGTTATCTTCGGGACGTGAGAGAATGAATTCAACGCACATCGTCAAGGCTTCGCCAGTTTCCTAACCTTGCCAGAAAAGTGCCCCGAATCTTCAGGATATGTCGACGGAACCAGTCGTTCAGGGGGCGAGTTGCGTTGGCGATTCGAGGGATGGCACCGGTCCCAACGTTGAGAATCGATGGGGGGCTGACACCGGAAACTCCGGTTCTGCCGGTTGCTCGACCGATGTCGCCAGGGAACGCATTTCCATCGCCGATCGGCCATGCACGCGACGGTTGAAGACATCGGGATCAAATGCATCGGGACGTTCTTGTGCGAGCACTTCCGCCAGCAGCGGCGAAGAGTCCGCCGGCGTCTGGTCCATCGCCGTAGAACGCACAGTTGCTTTCGCCGCTTGGATGGGGCCAGTCTGCGGAATGGTCTGGGGATCAGCATTGAGCGCGGTGGTCACGATCAGTGGGTTAGCGGGTGGCGGTGATGTCGAAGCGACCGTTTGCGGAACGAGTCCTTGTTCACGCAAGACCGTTTGCACCCAATTGTCGATCAGCGCCTGTTGCCGCTTACCTGAACTCCCCGCGAAAAGATGTCGGTGCGCAGTGGTCAACTCGCGCGGCTTCGCCAGCAGCGGACTGTTGACGGGATCGGCAGGCGAGATCAGTTCCAGCACGGCTGCGAGGTTCTGCTCACTCTTGTTCTTTTGATGCAACTGCCCGCCCACAGATGCCAGCTTAAACGACTGCGGCGAAGTCGCCCCGTGACAGGCACCATTGCCACATTTGTTCAACAACAGCGGCTGGATATGCCGGATGTATTCCTGCATCCCTTCGCGCGACAGACCGAGCGATGTCGATCCGGTGTTGGCGGGACCAGTTGGGGAGTTCACGCCGACGGGTGGTACGGCGCCGACTGGCACCTCCCCGAGCTGAATCTGTTGCTCAAGTTCCTTCAGCAGTTGGCGCGCATCGGTACGCAATGGTTCCGTTTGCAGCGCCGCTTCCACCTCCTTGAGCGCCTCACCGAGTAACCCTTGCGCACGACACCATTCCGCCAGCTTCAAATGCGATTCCGCCGTATGACGCGGCACACTGGTGCGCAGCTTTTCGTACGCCTCAGGGAGTGTCCTCGCGGTCACCAGCACATACTCGAACGGGACCGTCATGTAGGTACCACTGAACTCGACCCGATAGCCACCAGGCAGTTCATTCAGTGTCCCCGTGAAGGTTCGCCCATCGGTCATGACCACAACTCCCTGCGGCGCCGATGGCAGATCTGCAAGCTGCTGCAGACGTTCCAGATTCGCGACCGGATCGTTCACCGAGACGGGATCGACGAGTTCTGGGGCCAGCACCTGAACCGCCTTCGGAATGACGGGAGTTGCCGACTCCTGACAGGATGCGATCGGCATGTACGCCGAGAGCGTCGTCAGTACGAGCAGCCATGGTGCCAGCACTCGCGGCTTGATTGTACGAATCGACGCAGCGCTCCAACCGGTTCCGTGCGACATGGGACCTCCTCCATAGTGTGGCCATCGCGACACTACGCCGAGGTGCAGAGCCAGTCAACGATGCTTAACCGGCGTGCTCAATCTGGTTCCTATTCCGGCAATTTCTGCCGGATAACGTGAGAACAAGTCTCCCCCGAATTCGGTGCCTGGCCGACGCCCATTCTTCTGGAACTTCAAGTCTGAATAGTCGCGCCCTGACACCCCGATCCGGCACCGGCCGTGCAGCCAAAGCAGTGGCGACCGGTCACGATGGGTCGGCGTGACAGTGCGCCGGAATCGAAATCACCAATACCTCGCGAGACCGTGGGTACCACCGTCAGGCCCAGCATCTGGTTGAAGTCGCAGTCGTACAAATTCCCCTGCCAGTCGACCGACAGCGTGTTGCGGCACATCAGCCCTTCGACCGCCGCCGGATTGAACGCTGCGATCAATCGATTCATGTATTCCGCATAGCGGCCGCTGTTGAGCAGATCCTCTAGAAAGCGGCTGATCGGCATGTTGGTGATCGTGATCAGCCGCGTGAACTCGATCCCGAACCGGCTGCGCAATTGCTCACGATACGCCGCCTCCAGCTGCGATTGATCCGGTGGCAATGCTGGCCCACCCGGGTTGTAAACGAGCGTCAGTTCCAGTTCGGGATCGCGGCCATAGCCGATTTCGTTGAGACGCTGGAGCGCTTCGATCGACTTCTGAAAGACTCCATCGCCGCGCTGTCGATCGCAGTTCTCCTCCAGATAACATGGCAGCGATGCCACGATACTCACCGCGTGCTCGGCGAGAAACTCAGGCAGATCCTCAAACCCTGGGGCCAGCAGGATCGTGAGATTGCAGCGGTCGATCACCTTCACCCCAGCGCGACGCAGCTCAGTAACAAACCAGCGGAAGTGAGGATTCATTTCCGGTGCGCCGCCGGTCAAATCGACAACTGGAATCTGCTCCGCACGCACCACCGCGAGACACTGTTCGAGCGTCTGGCGTGTCATGATCTCGCGCCGATCGGGTCCGGCATCCACATGACAATGCTGACAGACCTGATTGCACAACTTGCCCAGGTTGATCTGCAGAATCTCGATTCGGTCGGCAACGAGTTGTGGCAATTCATGCTGATTGAGGACAGACTCAAACAGCGGCACATCAGCACCGGCGC
>JAGQQB010000490.1 GCA_020426425.1 Planctomycetaceae bacterium
TCGAGAGCAGCAGCGCCATCGCCAGAGCGCCCGACGTTGCTCCCTTCACCCCGCGTAGTCGGGCGGCAACGTACGCCCCCAGCAGAGCAAGCAGCGTCAGCCACAAGGGAGTGCCAAACTGGGATGAAATGACCGCGTGGAACTGCCGATAGTCACGACTGCTCCCCAGCGGAGTCGCCAGCAGCAGCAATAGCGGCAGCAACCAGAGCACGGCATTACGCACCAGGAATGCTCGACTCACCTCGGCTCCTTCAAATGCCAACAGCCCCACGACCAGCAACATCGGTACGAGAAAGTAGCCGCCAAAGATCACTGCGTAGTTCGACTCCTGAGATGGTCCGAACGACAGACTCAGAATGTACGAGCGAAACGCTGCGACCGCCGTCAGCACGACAAACAGCGACAACGGATACAGCGGCCACGACCACGGCGTCCGATTGTCCGCCACGTAGGCCGCTCCCCGTCGGACCGCAGGCCACAAGGTCAGGAGCACGACCGAGAAGAGTTGCGGGAACAGGAACACCCGCCAGTCGAGTTGGGTGCGGGTCAAGTCGCGTGCTTCGGGGCTGCAGAAATACGCGTAGGTGTGCAGCAAGAGCAGCATGCCATGAAACGGCAACAGATAGCCCAGGGGCATCTTCATGCCGGTCCCACTAATGACCAGTTGCGACACCCCAGCCGCAAGCACGTAGCCATACACAATCAGACCAATCGCCGAATCAGGTTGAATCAACAGCAGTTCGTCGGTGCTCACGGATATGGCGACAAACAGCAGCAGCAAGGCCAGCATGATCGACCGGGCGTCGTCCCACACCTGACCCCACCGCACGATGAGAATCCCGGTTGCTGCCACAATCAACGTGTAACCGGTCAGCGTCCCCATCATCAGCCAGCAGTTCAACTCGCCGATCGCGACATTGCCATACGCCATGCGGATCCCGAACAGGATGAACGCGGTGCTGATGAGGTAAAACGGATTGTGATTGTACAGAAACTTCACCCAGCCGGGCGTTTGCGGCGGCTGTGGTGCCGCTGGTCGGGGATGGACAGGACTGGGAGTTTCTGGAGCAGCGACGACATCAGCGGCGGACAGGGACGCGTCGTCAGGGAGATCTTGAGGTTCGTGTGGATCCATGGGATACCTCGCGGCAGAATGGCGAACATGACGGAACGTCAACAAAGACAGGAACGTCTCATCGCCAATGCGAGGCGATTGCCTCTGCAGCGGACGACAGACGCAAACGGCAAGGGAACTTCAGCAACGTCACGAGGCGATCGGCATCGCCCCGCGACGTTGGAGGAGAAAGGTCGCAGCCCCCAAGTGCTGCCTCTATCCTTACGCCAGCGTCGATCGCAATTGAGAGACGAAAATGAGAAATCGCGTGCGAAATGCATCAGTTGGCTGAGGGATTCCTCGCATGCCTTGGCAGCGGGAACTGCTGCTTCCTGCTTGTGACCAACACTTCAGCAGTCGTGGCCCCGGATTTGAGATCATCTTCGGTCTGCTTGTGGCCCGGACATCGAGGCCGCATAATCTGGGGAGATTCGACCGACTCATCCCGCAGGTGATTTTTCTCATGGCCATGCCGCAACTGACTTATGATCCCGCCGCCACGCGAACACTCGTTGAAGACGCTGCGCTGCAGGCATTGGAACCGAGCCTGCTGGCAGCCCGTGAGGAGATGTTCGCCGATATTGCCCTGCGGACGAGTGCCAGCATCCCGGCCGACAAGCAGCCGCTCGATTCGGCATTCATCGACTTGCCGCAGCGGCTGCTCGATGGGGAAGAGGGGCTGCTCGACCGCATGGAGGACGCGGCTCACAAGTTTTCCTCGCAGGTGGACCGCATGGTCATGCTCGGCATTGGCGGTTCGTACATGGGCCTGAGGGCACTATTCGAGGCACTGTGTGACCGCTACCACAACGAACTCCCACGCCATTTGCGTCGGGATGCTCCCCGGCTGTCTGTCGAGGGGGACAATCTCGACAGCGACGCCCAGCAATCGCTGTTAAGGCTGCTGGCTCAGTGTGAGAATCCTCAAGAACTCGAAGAGCGCTGGGGCATTGTCGTGATCAGCAAGTCGGGAGGCACACTGGAAACAGCATCCGCCTTTCGCGTCTACCGCAACGCTCTGGAACGCTACTACGGTCCGGGCGCGAAGGAGATCACGGAACTTGTGATCCCCATTACCGGCGAGACCGGCAAACTGCGCGATGTGGCGAACGCGAAAGGGTATCCGGTCACGTTCCCCATTCCCGATGGCGTGGGTGGCCGTTTCTCGGTGTTCACTGCGGTCGGTCTGTTCCCCGCCGCGGTCCTGGGTATGGACATTCGGGCGCTGTTGCAAGGCGCCGCCGACATGACCAACTCATTCCGCAACGGCACCTACGGTTCCGATCCGGTGCTGGACTACGTCGCCACGTGTCACCTGCTGGAACGGGATCACGGGATGGACATTCGCGTCCTGTCAACGTGGGGGAAAGGTCTCGAAGCGACGGGGCTCTGGTACGACCAGTTGCTGGCGGAGAGTCTCGGCAAGCATGAACGCGGGGCGACGCCACTCACGGTGGTCAACACGCGCGATCTGCACAGTCGAGGACAGCAGCATCAGGAAGGGAAGCGGGACCGTGTGATCACCAACCTGATTGTCGACTCGCACTCCACCAACGCGCTTGTGTT
>JAGQQB010000491.1 GCA_020426425.1 Planctomycetaceae bacterium
TGCCAACTACGCATCACGGGATGTGGGAAGCGTTGAAGGGGCTCTTGCCGCTCCTTCTGTTGTTCAATCTGATCTTCAGTAGTTTCGCCACCGGACTGAAGATAGGTGTCAAATGTCGCGAGGATTGCCGTTCGGTGCGTCATCGGGAATTCACGCTGATGGAATCATTTGACGAGTGATCAGGCCAACCAAGAGGATGGGCCGGGGGGACCTTCGTTGAGGTAACTGTTTGCCAGTCAAATTCGGGGTAGGAGCCTGCCCTACGGTGGCCTTCAGTGATAAGTTAACGCACCGCGTCCCTCAACGCCTCAACGAGGCCGCAGGCCCTAACCCAGGTTCCCCAATAATTTGTGAAGGCAGCTGTTTTTCAGGGTTTTGAGGGCTGATTCTCTCACTACATTGGCGATGGGATTGTTTTCGGCAGCTGCAGGCCGAGGTGGTCGAGAAGAATCTGCTGGTGCTCGCTTGGTTTGGAGATGCAGCGGTGGCGGAGGTCGATTCCTTCTTTCGTGGGGAGCACGACGTCCAGCATGCGCAGCTCGCTGAGTTCGGACAGAATGCGACGCGGTTCATGGCCCAGCCCGGCTTTCGCGTAGATCTGTCCGAGTGTCTTCCACAACACGTAGGCGAGGAAGCAGACGAAGATGTGAGCCAGCACGCGGTCCTGTTTCTGATGCCAGATCGGACGGATCTTCAGGTCGCTCTTGTGAATGCAGAAAGCTGCCTCGGCTTCCGTCAGCTGGATGTAGGCCTTCCACAGTTCCTCGTCGGTCCAGTCGGTCACATTCGTGCGAAGCAGGTAGCAGCCGGCGCTCAGTGTGGCCCAGTCACGTGATTCCTTCACCGTCTTCCATTCCAGCGCTGCGAAGCCGTCTGCGGTTGTTGTCACGCTCACCAGAAACAACCGCGCGGCGCGGGTGTTCTGGCCGAGAAGACGACCGATCTCCCGTTCCACTTTCATGGGATCCCGTTGCTGCTTTTCGCAGCGCGCCTTCATTGCAGAGAGTCGCTGCTCGATCTTCTGTTCCGAACGCGCCACCATCGCATCTTCCTTCTTCGAGCGATCGCGACTGCGGCACAGAATGTAGAGCTCATGGGTGGTTTCCGAACTCTCTGTGTCATCATCCGAGGTGTCTCGCGGACGCTGGCACAGCTTGACTTCGAGGCCGTCTCGATTCGAGGCCGTCTCGATTCGAGGCCGTCTCGAATCGTGTTCCAGTCATCCTTCAGCACCTCCGCTTCGAACTTCTTGAGCATGGATTTCGGAGTGCCGACGATGTAGCGGCGATCGCCGTCCTGCAGGAAGTCCATGTTCTCTTCGCTGACCATTCCGCGGTCCATCACCCAGATGCGATCACTCTTTCCGTAACGTGCCTCCATCGTTTCGACGATGTGCTCCACCGTCGTGACATCCGCCGTGTTTCCGGCGAACACCTCGTATCCGAGCGGCATGCCACACCGCGTCACGACCAGTCCGATGCACACCTGTTTGCAGTCGCTGCGATTGTCACGCGAGTACCCGCGTTGCGCCAGCGGGTTGGTTTCCGCCTGCCCTTCGAAGTACGTGCTCGTGATGTCATACATCAGCAGGTCGTATTCGAGATCGAACAACTCGCCCATGCGGTTCTTCAGGTGAACTTCGAGCTGTTCCTTGTACGGCAGCAGTTTATCGAGTGTTCGATAGAGGCGATTGTCATCGACTCGAGAGGCCGGCACGCCCAGCAGCGCCAGCAGCGCCAAACGCGGACTTCGGATACCACTGTTCCGCGACATACAGTTCGCTGGACGGGTCGCACAATCTGGCCACCACCAGGATCAACGCACTGCGCCACCACGCGACGCGTTCGCGTCCCGCCGGCATCAAGCTCCTGAGAAACTCGTCGAGTCTCAGGCGGTGAATCAACTGCAGAGCCAGCCACGGTCCGCCGAACTGCACACAGTTCTCAACGCGAACGGCTGACGAGTTCACCTCCACCCAGCGCGGCTCAGACGCCGCGTCCTCGTTCTCCGGCTGATCGAACAACACCAGTTGCCGCGGCGCGTTCTCCCCGCCGGGCTTCGCCGAGTTGTGACCGTCAACGGACTTTGCGGCCTGCTCCACGCCGAGCCGCCCGGCCTCATCGAGTTTCCCCAGCCAGGCCACGATACGCTGTCGCGGCCCGGCCTCCGTGCGATAAGACTCCACGAGCGCCCAATAGGCGCGGCGTGCTCCGTTTTCCGTTTGGAAGTCCTGACGGACGAACATGACGAGGGATGCTACCGAACGCCGTTAACCCTTTTCCGGTAGGAAAATGGATGGATACCGTAACTTTTCGCGTCACTGGAGGCTCGCCATTTTGACATTCGTCGCAACGGCCTATCGGATTTCAACTTGCGAAAAGGGTTAACGGCGTTCGATGCTACCGGCGGTTCACAAACCCGCCACACCAAAACCTCTCACTACATCGCCTCTCGGGATTCCGCAGAGCAATCCGAGCCGACGAAACGACGACGCCAAACGACTTACGACAAATCCACGCCCAATCCAATTTCAAAAAAACTCATTTCGGGCCGCTGTTAGGGAAGTTGGGCTAAACGCTCAACCTTCAATGGACGCGCAGCGTGACGCGTCAATCGCGAACGTGGAATAACCGTTTGATGGTGTCCCGTCATGTTGGCGACCTAGGTTGCT
>JAGQQB010000492.1 GCA_020426425.1 Planctomycetaceae bacterium
CTTTGGGTTATAATATTCTTGTACTTTGATCGGCTAATTCGTGTTTCAGACGGACGGATTTCCTGTCTCTCAAAAATTGTCGAAATCCGTGTTGTGTCCTGTCGATTGATGCTTCTTACGGAGAGGCAACGGGGTTTATAACTCCGTTCCCATTCCCGTTTCTCATCTACTCAATTCAATTGGAGGTCTCTCATGCGTTCAGTCTCGTCTCGTCGCCAGCGCGGATTCACGCTGATTGAACTGCTGGTGGTGATCGCGATCATCGCCATTCTCATCGCCCTGCTGCTGCCTGCGGTCCAGCAAGCTCGTGAAGCGGCTCGTCGGAGCCAGTGCAAGAACAACCTGAAGCAACTCGGGCTGGCATTGCACAACTACCATGATACCCACAACATTTTTCCCTACTCTTGGCCCACTCGTGCGACTTGCACCACCATGTCGAATGGTGCTGCGGAGCATACTAGTGAACGATCGTGGGGTTGGGGGACATTCATTCTCCCATTCGTGGATCAAGCTCCGCTGTACAACATTCTCAAACCAGATGGTTGCCGGATGCCGAATTCGGGTGACTTGTTCAATGGTCAAGCCTACCTGAATCAGCCGCTGCCAACGTTCCAGTGTCCGTCCGATGTAGGAGGACCGAAGAATGTTTTCTATAACAACTATACGAAGAACAGCTACCCAGTGAACCAGGACATCATTGGTGAAAATGGGGTGGGCGCGCTGATGCGTGATATTGAGGACGGGACCAGCAACACTTTTCTGCTGGGTGAACGACGGTTGAAGACAGATCCGGCCGGTCGCCGGCATGGTGGGGCCATTGTTTGGGGGCGTGACGCTAATTCGACGGCATCCGTGATGTTTCGAGTTCACATTCCCATCAATACCGCAACGGCCACAACCTCTAACACGAACCCAACAACCGGTGATACGGACTGTACCCGCTACGCGGCGAGCAGCACCCACGTAGGTGGCGCTCACTTCCTGATGGCGGACGGTGCTGTCCGATTCGTCAGTGAGAACATCGCGTCCAATCCGGGGCTCACAGGCTGCCCTGGCATCGCTATCAGCCAAGCAGGGTTGGGATTCACGTACCAGAACCTGTTCTACAAGAATGACGGCAACGTCGTGGGTGAATTCTAGCCGCTGGGTGTCGTGACATTGGAACACGTCGCCTCCGCAGGGAGGCGACGTGTTCGTTTTGTATGCGTGAAGGTTCTTCTCGCTGCTTTCCAGAATGGAGATCAAAGGTGGTGCGTAGTCTGCTGTTGACGATGTTTGGAATGGTTGTGTTGGCTGGTTGCGGCGGCAACGGACCAGCCTACACAGGACCGACGCGGTATTCGGTTTCAGGGAAGGTGACATGGCAGGGAGAACCGATCGCCCATGGTCGGTTCGCACTGATCCCGGAAGACGAGAAACTGAATCCGGCTGGTGCGGATATTGTCGATGGGATGTACTCAATTCCGGACGTGAAGGGGCCGAACAAGGGGGCGTACCTGGTGCAGGTGTTCGCATTCAAGCCGACAGGCAAGAAGGTCAAAGACGCGGACTCTGGCGCTGAAACTGATGAACTGGAGCAGATCATTCCTGCGAAGTACAACGGGGCCACGGAGTTGACGACCTCGATTTCCGGTGCGGACAGTGCACTGAACTTCGATCTTCAGTAGCGCCCCTGGCACCCAAGCTCCAGCTTGGGCGCCCACTCGCCCGGAAGCTCTGCTTCGCCTCGCGTGAAACTCGCTGCATTTGCAAGTGTCGTCGACAGCTGGCCAAGCAGAGCTTGGCGTCGAGTGAGTTCCAAGGCTGGAGCTTTGGAACGAGGACAAATGGTACTAAGGCAAACGATATGGTTTGCAATACTCTCGCAGCGATCACTTGGCCTGCATCTGCCGCGTCACCGGCATCGTGTCGACAAACCCTGCGCCGGTGCGGCGTAATTCGGCGATCGCCAGCGACCTGAGTCGCTCCAATCTCGCGCGCTGGTCGGCAACGAAGGCGAGGTTCCTCAGTTCCTCCGGATCGGCAGCAAGATCGTACAGTTCCTCGGTCTCGCCCGGTGTCAGATTTCGGATGTATTTGTACTGACCATCGCGGAGCATCACGTACCAGGGGGTGTTGCTGGCTGGTGACAAGTGTTCCGGATCGGTCGGAATGACGCTGGTGTCGTTGCCGTACATTCGGGCCGTGTGCGTGAAGAGCATTGGGGAGTCCCAATTTGCCTTATCCGGCTCCTGAATGAGCGGACTGATATCTCGGCCATGCGTCCCCCACGGAATGTTGACCTGTGCTGACTGGCAGACGTAGTGCATCAGGTCCGGTGCGTTGACTGGTTGCTTACAGACTTTGCCGGTCGGGATCACATCAGGCCGGGCGAGAATCAGCGGTGACGCAATCGTCGCATCGTACGGAGCGACCTTTTGATTGAAGCCATGCTCCCCCAGTCCGTAGCCCTGGTCGGCCACATAAATGACGAGCGTGTTCTCGAACTGACCGGTTTCCTGGAGCGTCGTCATCAGACGTCCCACTCCTTCATCGACCGCCAGCATGCATTCATTCATCTGCTGCACCCAGGCGTTGAGCGTGAGTCCCGGGGCGATGGTGTCGAAGTTGCTCGCGGCGCGGGCCTTGCCCTTCATTACCGGTTGCCCATCTGGCCCCGGCAACCACG
>JAGQQB010000493.1 GCA_020426425.1 Planctomycetaceae bacterium
ATGAGCATCAGCGAACGCTGATACACTGGTAACGTATACGACTCGGTTGTTGGTTTGCAAGTCTTGAGTGTTAATTGAGAGAACACTCCTGAGCTGCTGATTTCCACTCGCCACCGGCGCCCGCAGTTGCGGATGGAACCGGCCAGCCAATTCCGCTGCGAATTCAGCAGCCGTCTGCGTTGCGCCGCGACGCAGACCATGCTGATGCAAGCAGGACCGAAACCGGTCGAAGATGAAAGATGTCGCCCGGCGACTGATTCCTGGACGTCTCCCGGCGACAGCCCGCCCGCAAAGCAGAGCATGCCAGTTTGGCAATCTGGGTGGTGCATTGTCGGGGCGGTGAAAGATTGTGTCGGATCGCTGAATCTCAGTCGGGCTTGGCGGGCTGCAGGCTTGCCGCCAGCAGCAACCCGGCCAGGAGGAGCGGCGCCGTCAGCACGACGAGTAGCCCGGCATACTGCAAACTGCTGTAGAACATAAATCCGGCACTCGCGCAAAAAATGAGTGGTGTGAGGGGATACAGTGGGACGCGAAAGGGCCGAGGATGGTCGGTATCGGTGAACCTCAGCACGATCAGGGCCAGGCCGGTCAGCGTGAAGAACAGCAGGAACACCGGTGACGCCGCCGCGACCAGGATTTCAAAGCCCGTTTGCGGGCCATACTCGTTGGCGAACAGCGCAGTGGTGTCGTATGCCGGACGGATCAGTTCCACGAGCCTGGCTGTCGTTCCCCGCAGCAACATGACGCCACGATCGGTCCCGGCCAGCAGAATCATTACGCACGAGATGCCCGCCAGCGTGCAGAGCGCTGCCGCCGGTGCTCCGCGAGCATTCCAGCGGCGCCAGGCACCCAGGGCAGGATAATCATGCCCGACTGCGGCCAGCAGTCGCGAGCCGGCGAACATGGTCCCATGGATCGCTCCCAGCGAGGAGATCATCACGACGAGGCTCATCGTTGCTGCGGCCCACGGCCCGAGCATCTGTTGCATGACCTCGGCAGCCGGGGCGGAGGACTCGCGCAGACCGGTGAAGCCAAGGACATTCAGATACGCGAAGTTGATTCCCAAATACAACGCAGCGATGAAGCCCAAACCATAGAGCAGCGCCTGCGGGAGATTCCGCTGCACATCTTTGACCTCAGGCGCGACGGAGGTGGAGTCGTTCCAGCCAGCGTACGCGAACAGAACGAGGATCAGCGCCAATGAGAAACTGCCGCTCGCTGGCGCTGCTGAAGTCTCGGCCAGCGGCTGCAACATTTCCCACGAGGGGAGTTGCAAACAGCCGACCAGTAGCAGACCTCCCAGGGCGACGAGTTTGCTGACTGTGAGCAGATTCTGCACGAACTTTCCGGTTCGCAAACCGGCAATCTGCAGTGCCAGCAGACAAACCAAAGACGCCATCGCGACGAGAGCCGGTGCGCGGTTCAACGTCGGCAGCAAATGACTTGCGTAATTCACGAACACGAACGACATCGCCCCAATGCTGCCGGTGGCGACAACGGTCATTTGCATCCAGGCGAACAGAAATGCGACACGGCGTCCATAGGCCCGACCAAGGTAGACGTATTCGGCTCCGAACTGCGGGTAGGCTGCGGCGAGTTCCGCATAGCAGAGCGCTCCCGAGAAGGCGAGCAGTCCCCCCAAGAGCCATGTTGAGAAACCCAACAGCGGATGATTGAACTGGCTGAAGACCGTCGGTGGCGCCTCGAAGATGGCGGTCCCCACAACGATGCCGACCAGCAGACACGCCATGTCAAAGCGGCTCAGCGAGTGCGGCTGGTCTGATTCTGGCAAAGTCATGCCCGAGACTCTTTTCTCATCTTAAGCTGACGCGACTCCTGCGGACACCGCCGGGAACGGGCTCAACGGTTAAACGCAAACTCGCGACTGTTGAGCAGTGTCCACAAGACGTCTTCGGTCGCCTTGCGCTGATCCTCTGACGACTGAACATAGTCGAGCGATGTTGTCCGTTCCTCGTCGGTGGGGAAGCGACTCAGGCTGGCCAGATACAGTTCGTCGATCATCTCGGCAGGAGGGCGCTGCTGTTCGAACGCCTGGGCGATGCGGCCTTTGCCATCGGCCAGTTTGTTCTCGATGTCGTTCGAGTTCCCCAGCAGCAGCACTTGGGCAAGTGTCGCGCCGGGTGATCGTTCACATTCACATACCGACACACGCTGGGGACGATCAAACGTGTCCATAAAGTACGAACCGAATCCCTCATGCGGCAGATCGATGGCCCGCGCGTTCGCACTCATGTTTCCAAAGTTTGTCCGCGTACCACAGGCTTGATCCACCGAGTCGTGGAGTACCTCGGCGATCATCCGGCGGGCATAGAACCGGGCGAAGTTCTGCTGATCGTGTTCGTTCTCCGGTCGTGGTTCGGATGAGAGCTGATACAGCCGCGAGGTCGCAATCAGCCGTACGATGTGCCGCATGTCGAAGCCGGACCGCACGAACTCCTGGCTCAAGTAATCCAGGATCTCCGGGTTCGAGGGCGGGTTCGTTTCCCGCATGTCATCAACTTCGTTGACCAGTCCGCGTGAGAAGAAGTGCCCCCACATGCGGTTGACGAAGGCTCTCGCGAAGTAGGGATTGTCGGGCTGCTGCATCCAGTCGACGAGCCCATGCCGAGGATCCTGTTCGGACGTGAACTCCGCA
>JAGQQB010000494.1 GCA_020426425.1 Planctomycetaceae bacterium
CTCACCCAACTCGTACGAAGACCGCACCAGGGCGGCAATGGAAGGGGTCGCCAATGCGTTGGAGAACGCCTCGTTCCTGCAGGCTAACCGTGTCGCTCCTTCACCACAGTCCGTGGCCGCTGTCCAGCAGCAGTTGCGACAGATGGCCTACGCACAACCAGCCCGGTCGATGAATGAAGCCCTCGGTCTGCTGCAATACGCTGCTGAACTGGCGAACCGGCAGCTTGGTGTCCGTCGTGAAGCAGTCGCCCTGGAATTCCTGAACGCGTCGATCGACAGTCTCGACAAGTATTCCGCTCTGATGCCTTCATCCGGTTCGAACGGGCCTTCGGGTGCGATTGAATCCCTCGTCCGGACCGCCGGTCTGGAAGAACGGATCGTCGGCATCGGTGTCGAAATGAAGCTCGATTCCCGTGGAGCGTTGCTCGAAGGAGTGATTGAAGGGAGCCCTGCCGAACAGCTCGGCCTGCGAGGTGGCGATGTCATCATCGCCGTCAATCAGCAGTCGATCGCCGGTCAGAGCCTGAGCCAGATCGCCAACCAGATTGGTGGTCGGGCGAATACCTCAGTCACTCTGGATGTCGATCGCAACGGTCAGCGTCTGCGAGGGACAGTGACTCGCCGTGAGTTCTACGTGAGCAGCGTGGCTGGCACGCGGTTCATTGATGGGACCAAGGTGGGGTACATCCGGCTGAAGCAGTTCTCGGAATCGTCCCAGGAAGACCTCGAAAAGGCGATGTTCACCCTGCATCGTCAAGGGATGAATGGCCTGGTCCTCGACCTGCGAGGGAATCCTGGCGGTCTGCTGAACGAAGCGGTTGACCTGTGCAACATGTTTATCCCGAATGGTACTCTCGTCTCCACCCGGGGCCGCAATGCCGAGGACAACACACAGGAGTCAGCGACCTATGCCAAGACCTGGGGTGTCCCACTGATCGTGCTGGTCGATGGCAACTCTGCTAGTGCGAGTGAAATCTTCGCCGCCGCGATTCAGGAAAACGGCCGTGGTCTCATCCTCGGACGCCAGTCGTACGGCAAAGGGACAGTGCAAACCCACTTCCCACTTCGCACGGTGAGCGGCCAACTCAAACTGACCACCGCCAAGTTCTACTCCCCCACCGGACGCGAAATGGCCGGAGCTGGTGTGACGCCAGATGTCCCAGTCGCGAACGATTCGAAGTCTTATGGCAACCTCGCTCAAGACATCGATGTCACCACCGCCCTGCAACTGATGAACGAAGGCACCCCAGCCCGTTTGGCCACCGCCTCCGCCCGAGGCCAGGCCGTTCCCAACAACTTCCACGTCACCCAGTACACGCAACCCACGCAGTACCAGGTGAACTACACGCCACAAGTGAACTACACCCCGTACAGCAACACCCGCCTCCCTCGCCCAACCCCACTGGAACCGGGAGTTGGAGAACTATGATGTAACCTCCCCAGACGCCAACCCCCCCGCTCCGCCCCGCAGATCACCCTGGTGGTCTGCGGGGTGTTTTTGTTTTGGGTGTTGTGGTTGGCAAGGTCGGAATCGAAACCGCAGAATGATGGTTTTGGCCCAACTGGTCTGACCATTCACCGCAGGGAGTCATGAAATGCGAATGCGTTTACTGATCGCATGTGAGTTCGTCGTGATTACGCAAATGTTCGTAGTCACCACCTCCCACGCCCAGCGGCTGCCGCGGGAAAATCTGTTGGTCTATCGGGATGCGGCTGGAAATGTGCAGCCGGTGAGTTCAGTGGAGGAATGGCAACTGCGGCGCAGGGAGGTAATCGTCGGGATGCAGAAGATCATGGGCGCGCTGCCGGGGGACGAGAAGCGGTGTTCGCTCGATGTGGAGATCGAGGAAGAAGTCGATTGCGGGACGTATGTGCGGCGACGGATATCGTATGCGTCCGAGCCAGGTGGTCGGGTGCCAGCGTATCTGTTGATTCCCAAGCAATTGCTCGGCGGTGAGGCCAAGGCACCGGCGGTGTTGTGTCTGCATCCGACGAATAATATCAACGGGCATGATGTGGTGGTCGGTCTGGGCGAGGTACCCAATCGGAATTACGCACAGGAGTTGGCTGAGCGTGGTTACGTCACACTCGCGCCGAGCTATCCGTTGCTGGCGCGGTATCAACCGGACTTAGGGCAACTGGGCTGGGAGAGCGGTACGCTGAAGGCGGTGTGGGATAACATCCGGGGGATTGATCTGCTGGAATCGCTGCCATTTGTCGATGCATCGCATGGCTGCGGGGCGATCGGGCATTCACTCGGCGGACACAATGCAGTCTACACGGCGGTGTTCGAACTGCGGATCACGGTGATCGTCACCTCGTGCGGACTCGATTCCTACCTCGACTACTACAATGGCGATCCTGCCAATTGGCAGCCGGAACGGGGTTGGTGCCAGACGCGGTACATGCGACGACTGGCCGACTATCAGGGGCGGCTGGAGGAGATCCCCTTCGACTTCCACGAACTGATCGGCGCGCTGGCTCCGCGTCCGACGCTGATCATCGCCCCTCTGCACGACAGCAACTTCCAGCACACCAGCGTCGACCGCATCGCCGCCGCCGCACGCCCAATCTACCTGCTGCATGATCGCGGGCCGGCACTGCAGGTGGAACACCCCGATTGCCCACACGACTTCCCACCGGAGATGCGGA
>JAGQQB010000495.1 GCA_020426425.1 Planctomycetaceae bacterium
TCCAGCTCCCGAAGGCGACGGCGGTGAAACTCCTGCTCCAGCCCCCGAAGGCGACGGCGGTGAAACTCCAGCTCCAGCCGAAACTCCAGCTCCTGCTGAGACCCCAGCTGAAGGCAGCAACTAATCTTGCTTGAGGAGCGGCTGCACAGACGACAGGTGCTCGCCTCAACTCATCAGAAACGACGACAGGCTGCCACGTCTTGGACGGGGCAGCCTGTTTCTGTTGGTGGCTGGCGGGGTGTTTAGTAAGGGTTGCTTTCCCGCCGTTGCGAACGGCGGGCTTTGGGGGCGTTACTTCCCCTCGTCGATGTCTTCGGGTTCGGGGACGAATTGGTCCTTCCCCGGCCTCATCGCCAGCGACCAGAAGATCAGCAGTCCCAGCGGGGCACCCCAGTTCGCGGATTCAGTGAGTGTCTGTGGGAAGCCGTTTGGTCCCCAGGCGAAGGTGTGAGCTGAGGCCAGTACCAGTCCCCACAGGGTCACCCAGAGTGCGGCGAGTGGCACCCGGGTGCCCATCAACGAAACGACGCAGGCGACTTCCATCACTCCAATGCCCAGCAGGACACTCCGCAGGTGTTCGTCGGAGAACGATTCTCGCCCCAGCTTCACTGCACATTGGCGGACGAGAGCGGCGATCTCACCAGGATGCTGCGACTCGATCAGCGTCACGATGCCGTGTGCCGTCAGCAACGCCAGCGTTCCCAGCTGCAGCAGTCCAGTCGCCGCGCGCGTGAGCGGCAATGTTGTACGGATCTTGGGGGGCCACATGTCGACGAGCATGAGGGCCAGCGGAGCCAGAATCCGCGGAGCATGCATCGCAGGTTCGAAACTCGCCGCCAGTCCCTGACCGTATAATGCCGTCGATGCCGCGACGAGTCCTTGCCAGATGACCAGTGGCAATAGCACCGGCCAGCAGGGACGCAGCAGCGTACACAGCCCGCTGATGAGCATCGCATACGCTACAAACTGATGCCCCATCGCCGCTTCCGCTGATGAGAGACCGTAAGCTTGCTCCATTAACTGAGCCACCGGAGTCAACTGGTGCAAATGCAGCATTGCCGCCGCCTGACCCCAACACTGAGCAGCCACCGCGACACGGAGCGTCCCCTGCAGCAGCCTGGTGCCGCGTGGTCTGGGGGTCAGGAAAGGATTCGGCTCGTTCATCGTCCAGTGTGTCTGGCCGGGTTGTGTTCGGGCAGATCCAGGGCCACCCGACTTGGAGAGTCGGCTTGAGTCCCGCTTGATCGGCGGACGTGTGCTGGCAGTCTGCCGCCACGACAGGATCTGGCGCGCTACAGAGAGTCGCATTCCATCGCATTCGGGCGATCTTGAAAACCGCAGTTTGCATCCTGCATGGGATCGATTGTCACCGATCTGTCGCAACAGATAGGATGTGTCCACCTGCCCACCCCCTTGCCTCCCTTCACCCGTTGAGGCCGAATGTGAGTCCCTCACGCTGGTTTCGAGTCCTCGTGTGTCTGGTCCTGTGTCCCGGTTCAGCGTCGGCGGACCTGATAATCTCTCCTCCCGAGGTCCAACTGCAGGGAGCCAACCTCCGGCAGCAATTGCTGGTCGAACAAGCTGGGGCCGATGTCACCACACAGGCTTCCTACGTTTCGTCTGCGCCGACAATCATTGAAGTTGACGAGCACGGGCATCTCATCGCCCGGAGTCAGGGGACCGCCACGATTCAGGTCACCGTTGGCACTGAACAACGATCTGTCCCGGTTACTTTCGCTGATTGGGCACCAGATCGACCGGTCGACTTCGTCACCGAAATCCAGCCGCTCCTCACCAGATACAGTTGCAACTCCGGCGGCTGCCATGGGAAAGCATCGGGGCAGAATGGATTCAAACTGTCCCTGTTTGGTTTCGACGCCGAGTTCGATCACGACGCATTGGTACATGAAGCCCGGGGACGACGCATCGCCAAGTCGGCGCCGGAGAAGAGTCTCCTGCTGACCAAAGCAACCGGGGAAGTCCCGCACGGCGGTGGTCGACGGATCGCCCCCGGTTCCGATCCTTACGAAACACTACTCCGCTGGATTCGCACTGGCGCGGCTGCATCGGCCCCAGATGTTCCCCGAGTCGCTTCGCTCACCATTGAACCCGCTGAGCGGCTGTTCCAACCGGGACAGAAGCAGCAACTCCGCGTGATCGCCCGCTACACCGATGACAGCACACGCGACGTCACCCGGCAAACGGACTACGCCAGCAACATCGATGTTGTCGCCACCATCGACGAACAGGGTTTGCTGACGGCCGGTGAACAAAGTGGCGAAGCGGCAATCATGGCCCGGTACATGGGGCAAGTCGCAGTCTTTCGTGCGATTCGTCCTCATGGACAGCCGCGTCAAGAGATTTCCGGATTTAAACCGCTCAATGAAATTGATCGACTGGCGATTACGAAGTGGCAGAAACTCGGCCTGCTCCCCTCGCCCACCTGTGATGACGCCACGTTCCTGCGGCGCACGACCATTGACCTCGGCGGGCGATTGCCTCGGCCCGAAGAAGTCCGCCAGTTCCTGGCCGACTCCGCCCCGAACAAACGTGAGCAACTGGTCGATCGACTGCTCGCCTCGTCGGACTATCCTGCTTACTTCGCTCTGAAGTGGAGCGTCATTCTGCGCAACTCGCGGCTGGCTGG
>JAGQQB010000496.1 GCA_020426425.1 Planctomycetaceae bacterium
TGGAACCGTTCATCATGTTTCTTTCGCGAGAACCGTTCCTCCTGGGCCGCCGCCACGAGTTCGCCATCCACGATCAACGCGGCGGCGGAGTCGTGATAAAAGGCCGAAATGCCGAGAATGGCGGTCATGCGGAGACGATTTGCACTGTGGAATGGATTTGTCGAACGACGGATGTGCGGGTAGCCTATCGTGTGAGTGAACCGGAGTCATTGCAAATCCGTCTTTAGTTACCCGAGTCATGTTCTCTAATGTCTAGTGCTGACGACACAGCGGTACCAACCGGGCCGGCGCTTCGACGGCGGGCAAGCTGGAAGCTGAAGCTCGCGGCCGTCTGCACCGGCTGCGTGATTGCCGCTCTCGTTGGCGAAGGCGCGTTGCGTTTGTGCGGCTTTCCCCGCGTCGGTCGTTATTCGCCCGACCTGAATCTCGGAGCGCGGCTGGTCCAGAATTACGGCGGCTGGCAGCGTGCTGAAGGGGAAGTCTACGTCCGCACGAATTCCGCTGGCTGGCGCGATCGGGAACATACACTGCAGGCAGCCCCCAATACGTTTCGGATCGCGGTCCTGGGAGATTCCTTCTCCGAGGCGGCCCAGGTCGAAATTCACGAAGCCTACTGGGCCGTGCTCGAGCGCGAACTGGCAGGCCGCGAGGCGTTACAGGGGCGACAGATTGAGGTGCTCAACTTCGGCGTCTCAGGGTATGGAACGACCCAGGAATTCCTGTGCCTGGAACACGAGGTTTGGCAATACAAGCCGGATTTGATCCTCCTGCAGTTCCTGCCCGGAAACGATGTTTGCAACAACAGTCACACATTGGAGCCTGACCGAGGACGTCCGTTTCATGTGTTCAGTGGCGACGAACTCATGCTGGACAATACGTTTCGAGAGCAGATCACCAGAGTCTTGAGACCCGGAGCGATCGCAAGGAACTGGGACGAAAAAGTGATCCTATGGAAGCACTTCCTGATCTCCCATTCGGCCATCATGAGCCTGATCTACGAGATGCGGCATCGGAATGAGGATCAGGCGGGCAATCTCGAACCGGGCATCGAGTCCCTGGTGTTCTTCGAACCGGGAGAACCCGAATGGATCGAAGCCTGGGCGATCACAGACGCGGTACTGCGTGAAATGCAGGAGTCATGTCGCGAGCATCAGGTGCCGTTGGTCGTCTTCACCGCGAACAACTCACTGCAGGTGCATCCTGACGACGCATTCATCCGGCAGATCGCCCGGGAGAATGACGCGACCGATGTTCTTTATCCCGATGAACACCTGCAAACGCTCGCAGAGGCGACCGGATTTCGATTCATCTCGCTCACACTGCCGATGCGGGAAATTGCTCAGCGGGACGGCACATGGTTCCACGGTTTTCCCAACACCGCGCCTGGTGCCGGGCATTGGAACGTGACCGGGCATGCGACTGCGGGAAAACTGCTGACGAAGGAACTGTGTCGGTTGCTTGACAATAAGGCATCCGGAGCAGATTGACTGTTACTCCCCCGCCCGCAGGTCCACCGCGACCATCTCTTCCGCATTGCGGACGTACGCGATCCCGCGTGACAACGTGGGCGGGTTCCAGGTCTTCGTCCCCGAGGACAGGACCGAAACGTGCGTCACTTCGCGCAGTTCATCTGGTGAGGGATCGACCAACACGAGTTCGCCATCTTCCGTGAGCGCGACGATTTGTCCGTTGGTCAACAGCAGCTGCCCATGCTTGTAGCGACCCCGCAGCCCTGAGCGGCTCCCCTTCCACCTCCGCTCGCCGGTCGCCGCGTCGAGACAGACCATGAGTCCTTCGTCGAGACCGTACAGATAGCCATCGATGTACAGTGGACTGGTAAACTTGCAGCGCAGGTTCAGGTTGTGCCACAACTCGGTCACCTTCCAGGCTCCCGCCTCGTGCGAAACCTGAATCATCGCCGCCCCTTTGTCGTAACTGGCCGAGACAAGGATCCGTCCATCGTCGAACAGAATTGGCTGCGCGACGTTCACGGCGGCATCGTTCTCGAAGGGATAGTACCAGTATTGCTCACCGGTCGCGGGATCATACGATCGCAGGCCGGTTCCATCGAAATGCAGCAATTGGTCCAGCCCCAGAAAGCTCACCAGCACGGGACAGGAATACCCGGGACGATTTTCTTGTGGTGGAGTCTCTGGCCGAGTCGCGACCCCTGCCGCCTCCCAGATCATCGCGCCGGTGTCGCGGTGGACCGCAATCAAACCATATCCATGTTCCCCGCCGGGGTTCAGGATGACCTTGCTGCCGAGCACCAGCGGCGATGACGTCATCGCCCATTGGTTATTGGCCAGCTTGTACTCCTTGAGCAAATTCAAATGCCAGCGCGGGTTCCCGCTGAGCAAGTCGAGGCAATAGACGTCTCCGAGCGCACCGACGGTGAATACGGCATCGCCATCAATGGTCGGAGTGGAACGCGGTCCAGGCCCACCCATCGCTTCTTCGAATCGGGCAGGATACTCATGTACCCAGCGCTCGTTTCCAGTGGTCGCGTCGTAGCAGACGACCGCTTCATTCGCGCCACGCTGCTCAATGGACAGGAGCAGATCGCCTACAATTGACATCTGTCCGTAGCCGCCGCCACAGGGTTGTCGCCAAAGTTCACGCGGTGGTTTCGCTTCCCAATCC
>JAGQQB010000497.1 GCA_020426425.1 Planctomycetaceae bacterium
GAGATGGTTCTCGGTGTACCGACGGTCGGTAGGGAACTGGGCTTCGTACTTGCCCATGGAGAAGGTCAGGGAATCGGACATGCCAACAACTCGAACGGGAACGCGGATCGCAGCGGGGGATGATAGCCGGGATACGTGGCTGGCGTCAGGGTGGAGATTTGTTCGCACGACAATTGGTCAGCGACAGCCAACCCGCCCTACCAAACATCAGCTAGCGGGCCAGAAGAAAACCAACTCTCCACAAGATCCACACCGAACACAACAGCATCGAAGATCCGAAGAACCCCAATGCCATCCTGACACTCTTCGCCGAATTCGTGGCAACGAGCAGCAAGACGGCAATCGTGACAACACTGAGCAGCAGATGAAGTCGAAGCGAAGCCACGTTCTGTAGAAGTGAGGACCGAGCTTGCTCGGCTTTGGTCCACACGCCGCCTTGAGACTCAACAACTCGTCGCGCACTTGCCCGCAGTTTTGATTCTCCTTGGCGAACTTCGGTCAACGGGTCACCAGCGACCGCGTTATTGATTTCCAGGAAGACAGCGTTCGTCACCCCGTGGAAGCAAACAACGAGAGCCCACATGCCGACGACGATCTGCGTCACCGTAACACGCGGCCTTCCAACGTTTTGAGAGCCGTCCTCTGACACGGCAGTCGAACCCCATTGCTGAAATCAGACCTCATGCGGCACCGAGCCTCGGGGCATGATAGCCATTTTCTTGCTCGACGGACTCCAGCCCACCTCCGATCGTGTTCTTGGGTGGGGAATCCAGCACAACCTGTTGCCGCTCGATCACGTCCCAGGAACAGGGAACTGACGTTCCCCGCTCGCCTGGGCCTTACAGCACCGACGATACGATCAGAAAGCTCCAGATCAGCAGGGCGAGCTGGATGGCGTCGCGGGAGGGGCGACCATCCCGGATGTACTGACTCATGGACCGCGTAAGAGCGGCTTGAGCGGATGTCAGTGACTTGGCGATGGTGGAACTCACGGCGAGTGTGCAACCAGGATTCGTGGAACGGCTTGCCAGACGAAACACGCCTGGACGCCCGTTATCCTATGGGTTGCGACACAGAACTGAAGCCTCTGTGGCGGTCGTGACCGGTAATTCGTCAACGGGGGGATCAACGCACGGCCTATGCCAAACGCAGTTGTTGTGCCGTTTGGGGAATACCGGTCGTTGAAAGTGAATGGAGAACGGGGCACGTGGGTTGTGGACGCGACGTTGCAATTGCCCTCTGTCCCCTGACGTGTCCGGCCTGAGAAATCAGGTTTTTCGGAAAAATGTGAGCTGCCTCACAGGTCGCACTGGCAGAACCGGGTACAGTCGTGGCAGAATTGCGACTCTCCGAGACGTGTCTGTCTCTCCCATCCCAAACCCGCGAGGCGAATATGACGACGTACGAATTCCCGACCAAGGAGGAACTGGCCACTGACGCAGGGACGGAAGCGGCCCCATCGACGGGTCGGAGTGTCGGTTCGATGCTGCGTTACTCGCTGTACGGCTTTGTGGGACTGTTGGCGATGGGGTATATCGCAGTGCAGGCAAACCCGAACGTGGCAGAATACTTCGCCATGATTCCTGGCGTGGCCCCGGAACCGGCGAAGAGCTGTTCGGCCAGTGCGGGGCATGGCTGCTGTCATCGTGAACTGGCCTGTGCGAGCGAAACAAGTTGTTCGGGTAAAGCAAGTTGCTGTGCCAGCGCCTGTCACGCGGACGAAGCGGAACTGAACATCGCACTCCCTCCTGCCCCGCCAATGCCCGAGTCGCTGCCGATTGACGGGACCGTGCTGTAACGGGAACTGTGGTGATTTCCCGGCTGGGAGCTCAGGGAGTAGCGGACGGTCAGCGTCGCGTTGCCCCTGTGCCTGCTGGAAGGTGTGACCAGCGTCGTATCCGAACCGGAAATCAACTTTCGACGCGACCGGCGACGGGCCGGACCATCAATTACCTGACGCGTTCTACGTATTGCTGGCGGTCATTTTGGCGGGATCAGGGGAAAACCTGCCGCGCTCGGTCTCGACATTCCCTGCCAAACCGACCAAAATGTCCGCTCGTGGTCGGGGTTGGCGATGTGATCGCCCTGGCCGGTTTGTTGAACCGTGTGACAGCATTTGTTGGGAACCATGTCCGAGCACGCCGTGGCCGAGCACTCGTCTACCACTGAAGAAATCCCGTTCTCCAAAGACGAACTCAAGCAGTTTGGGGCGGATGATGCCGAGGCGGGAAGCGCCATCGGTCGGATGCTGTCGCTGTTCTTCTTCTATACCGTGATCGTGATGACGATCTCGACCGTGGCCACGTTCATCTGGGTTTCGAACTGACCTGCTGAAGACGGTTGACCGACGCATTTCCTGAGGGGGGCATGATGCTTCGTGTAATGTGCTTTGCTGCGCTGTGCGTTGTGGGCCTGCTGTCCGTTGCCTCGGCACAGGAAACGGCCCCGCGTAAGAATGTGCTGTTCATCGTCGCGGACGACCTGAATTGCGATCTGCACTGTTACGGGCATCCTCAGGTGAAGTCGCCGCATATTGATGCGCTCGCGGCCAACGGGGTACTGTTCAAAAAGGCGTATTGCCAGTATCCGTTGTGCAGCCCCAGTCGCAGTTCGTTCCTGACCGGTCGGCGTCCGAATCGAACT
>JAGQQB010000498.1 GCA_020426425.1 Planctomycetaceae bacterium
TCCGGGCCATCAACGCTGACGTCCCGTATGATCAGTTTGTCGTCGAGCATGTGGCGGGTGATCTGTTGCCACATGCCGGCGCAGCGGATGAACCGGCGCAGTACACACGGCGGATCGATACCGAGACTGGCCGCAACGAGTCAGTCCTGGGGACTGGCTTCTGGTTCCTGGGCGAGTGGGTCCATTCCCCAGTCGACATTCGCCAGGAAGAGGCCGACCGCTTCGACAACATGATCGACGTCTACTCGAAGACATTCCTGGGACTGACAGTCGCCTGCGCCCGGTGCCACGATCATAAATTCGATCCGATCCTGCAGCGCGACTTCTACGCGCTGCAGAGCTTCCTGCAAAGCAGCACGTATCGTCAGGCACGGTTTGAGTCGATGGAGCAGAACGCACAGGTCGCCGCGCAGCTCAACGCCTTACGGGCAGAGGCTGGTCCGGCACTCCTCAAGGCGTATGCCGAACTCGTCGAACCGACCGCCAACGATGCCGACAAGTATTTCAATGCCGCGCAGTCAGTCGTCGCCGCCGGGGTCCGGTGGCAGGAGACCAACGAAGACCAGGTACTCGCCGATTTCGAAGCGGGCACCTATGGCGACTGGACCACCACGGGTGACGCGTTCGGCACCGGACCGCACACGCAGAAGACGATCGCCGACTATCAAGGCGATGTGCATGCCCAGGGGACGTACTTCGTCAACTCGCATCAGCGGCGTGAGGGAGGACGCGGGGATGACCATGTCGGCACGCTGACATCGCCGGAGTTCAAGCTGACACACCGCTGGATTCGCTTCCTGGTCGGGGGCGGCAATCACGCCGGGAAGACGTGCGTGAACCTGTTGGTCGATGGCAAGATCGTCCGCAGCACGACTGGACCGGCGAATAACCGCATGCAGCCGCAGGAGTGGAATGTCGAAGAGTTCGTCGGGAAGTCCGCACGCATTCAACTGGTCGACGACGAACGGGGCGGCTGGGGAAACATTGGCGCCGATGCGTTCATCACCACCAACAGTTCGTTGACCGGGTCCGCTGGCCGCACGGTCGCGGACTTCCATCCCAGCATGCGGCGCCGCCTCGTCGATGCCGCCCGCGAATTCGGAGTACATGTCTCGACGCTCTCGCACTGGGTCGCACTGCTCGCCGCCGAAGACAAAGGGGGCGAGTTCCTCTCGTCACTGCTCGATGCTCCGCGTCCCAACGATGTCGCCGTCGAGAATCGACCAGAACCGATCGCGGCCCAGATCGAGCGTATCCTGGCGAGCGAGAACATCGAACTGATCGCCAACTATGCCTCTGGCGAACAACCGCTGACCGATGGGCCGGTCTTCGCATCTGGAGTGAGTCCACTTGGCACCGCGCGGCTTGACCTGTCGAACGAGCAGCCGATTCTCGGCCTCCACGAGATTCCCGCGATCCAGCGCGACCGCTTCTGGGATCCACTCACACTCGCCCCAGGAACCCTGCAGGATCCCGGCGGAACCGAAGGCTGGCAACGGGCGGGACGCATGCTGCGGACGCAGTCTTTCGAAATCACGCAGCCCAAGGTCTTCGCTTTGGTGAAAGGGGGCGTGCATACGTATGCCTGCGTCGATTCACACATCACCATTCGCGGGCCGCTGCATGGCAGTCTACTGCGGGGCCATCCAGCGCGCGACGACTGGCACTGGATTGAGCATCCCGTCGACCGGTACGCCGGGCATACGGCCCACCTGGAGTTCGTGCCGCAGCAGGGAGATGACTTCGCCGTCGCCCTCGTCGTGCAGGCGGATCGGGTTCCGGTCGGCCTCTCGCTGCCGACCTCGGTCACAGGCAATCCTGCATCGGCTCCCGGAGAACGGCTCCGCGTGCTCATCGAAGCGGCCATCCACCTGATGTATGGCGATCACACCGTCTCCGCCGAGCAGCCAGAGTTGGTGCTCGGCGCGAATTGGATCATCAGCCATCCCGAGTTGTTCGGCATGACCGACGAAAACCTGCAGCGGCTCGCCGAACTCTCTGCTCCGTATCGCGAGCGGTTGAACGAACTGCGACAACAGGCGAGATTCGAGTCCACGACCGCCCCCGCCCTGATGGACGGCACACCCGAGCAAGAGTTCGTCTTCATCCGTGGCAACTGGAAGAAGCGGGGGGACGACGCTGGCCGGCAGTTTCTCACCGTCTTTGAACAGGAAGTGAAGCATCTGCGTGGACCACAAACCCGGCTCGATCTCGCGTTGCAAATGGTTGATCCTGGACAGACGCCGCTCACCGCGCGCGTCATCGCGAACCGCATCTGGCTGCACTACTTTGGCCGGGGACTCGTCCCCACCCCCGATGACTTCGGGCATCTGGGTCAGCCGGTGTCACATCCCGAGTTGCTCGATTGGCTCGCGTGGGAACTGATCGATCACGACTGGTCGCTCAAGCACATTCACCGACTGATCCTCAGTTCCGCCGCGTACCAGATGAGTTCAGCAGCCAGCAAAGACCCGCGAGTCGCCGAGATTGACCCACAGAACGTGCTGCTGCACCGGATGCATCTCAAGCGGCTCGAAGGAGAAGCAATTCGCGATGCCATGCTGGCGATCTCAGGCCGGCTCGATCCCCAACTGTACGGACCGAGCATTCCGATTCATCTCACGCCTTTCCTCGAAGGCCGCG
>JAGQQB010000049.1 GCA_020426425.1 Planctomycetaceae bacterium
CGAAACGCTCGTCGAAGCGGGGTATCAGCCGGAGATGGCGTACTTCGAGTGCATGCACGAACTGAAGTTGATTGTCGACCTGTTCTACCAGGGTGGTCTGAACTACATGCGCTACAGCGTGTCGAACACCGCCGAATACGGTGACTACACACGCGGTCCACGCATTGTGACGGAAGAAACCAAAGCCGAGATGAAGCGGATCCTCGGCGAGATTCAGCGCGGCGAATTCGCCCGCGACTGGATTCTGGAGAACAAGGCGAATCAGGCGCACTTCAAGTCGACTCGTCGCAACGAACGAAAGCACCTGATCGAAGAGGTCGGTCGCAATCTCCGCAGCATGATGACCTGGATCGATTCCAAGGAAGTTTAGGCTGCCGCAGGGCTGTCGTGGTTGGGAATCTGGGTGGGCTTGCGCCTGCCCGGATTCAGCCACTCCCCTGGGATTCGCGGCCGCGTGATGAGCGCGTGGTTGTGTGGTCGCCGGTGCAATCAGGGCTTGCTATTCCCAATCTTCAATCCGGCTGGGCCAATCCTTTTGCAGGAGCCGGGAGAGGGATCGGTCAGCGAGAACTTTGCCGCCGGTCTGGCACGTGGCGCAGTAGTTCACTTCGTTCGTTGTGCGGACGATGCGCTGGATGGGGGACTTGCAGATTGGGCAGGGCTTGCCGAAACGCCCATGGACCGCCATGCCAGAGCGAAACGCAGTCACCTTCTCCGGCCAGTCGTCTCCGGTCATTTCACGCAGGGAACTGATCCAGTGTCGCAGCGTCTGTGCGGTGGCGGCGTGCAATCGGGCCAGTTCTTCCGCCGAGAGGTTCTGCGTCAACTGGCAAGGTGACAGTTGGGCCCTGTGCAAGATCTCATCAGAGTAGGCATTGCCGATTCCGCTGAGCAGGTGCGGCAATGTTAACGCCCGCTTAAGAGTGTGGTTCTCGCGCTGCAGCGCGAGAACGAAATCTGGCAATGTGGACGTGAGTGGATCGAGTCCGCCTGGATCGAGAGTCCGTAACTCGGGTGACTTCACAATCCAGAGTCGCGCCAGGCGACGGGCGCCGGACTCAGTCAGGATCAGGCTGCCGTGGGGAAAGTCGAAGGCGGCCAAGCCAGTTTTATTGGGAACGCTGGCTCCGGCATTGCGCCAGTGCAGTCGACCGGCAACCATCAAGTGCATGACGATCCACAGATTGCCTTCGAGCCCCCAGGCGATCTTCTTGCCCAGCAGACGTACTTCGACAACGAGTCGATCACAGACGGATTCGATCGGTGGGTCGAATGTCTTGAGCAGTGCCGGCGCGGCGATGCGAACATCGCGCACCGGTTGACCGACCGTGCGTGTCCGCAGGGCATCGAGGTACAACGTGAGATCGGGCAGTTCAGGCATCGGAGGATCGGGTTCTTGATCAGCACGGCTGATCATCTCCCGACCGGTCGGAATTTCGCAAGCCCACGGTGAGATTCGTGACAAAAGGGGCATAACCGGTCTAGCCGCTACGACGAGTTTTCCGCGCGAAACCCCGCCCTCCGAGAAAATCGAGTCGCACACCGCGTAAAGCGACTGTTTCTGGAGTTGTTGGGTTGCTCACCCCCGTCGTGCCCGACCTAAGTTGACCGGTAGGGCTGTCCACCAACATTCCTTGTTTTGATGCCACCATGACCATTCCGCCAGTTCTCAATCCCCACCGTGTAACAACGGCCCAGGGCACCTGGACGCTGACCGGTTGCCTCCCTCCCGGTCGCGCGTTGACGACGATTAGTGTGTCGTCTCCGTCGTTCGTGATTGGCCGCAAGACTGGCGTCGACTTGCCGTTGGCATCGCCGTGCGTTTCCGGTCGGCATGCCGAGATTCTGCAGGTGGGGAACCATCTGTTCGTCCGCGACTTGAACAGCACGAACGGTACGTTTGTGAATCGCCGTCGCGTCTATCAGCCGACGCCAGTGGCTTCGGGAGACCACATTGAAGTGGCGGACGTCGAGTTTCGGCTTGAGTTCCAGCCGTCGCCCAATGCACCGAGCGACACTCAAATCTTGAAGAAGACGAATCAGGTGCTGGACGCATTTGA
This sequence comes from Planctomycetaceae bacterium, assembly GCA_020426425.1. Classification (GTDB taxonomy): domain Bacteria; phylum Planctomycetota; class Planctomycetia; order Planctomycetales; family Planctomycetaceae; genus JACKHO01. The sequence continues at coordinate 2,061 of JAGQQB010000049.1, forward strand.
GTCGGACTGGATTCTGAGTCAGTTCGAAGACCTCATGTCGCTACGAGCGATTCAGCCCTACTATCAGCCAATTGTGTCGATGGAGGATGACTCCATCATGGGCTTCGAGGCATTGGCGCGGAGCACGATTTGCGGGTTGGAAAATCCGGCCCAGTTGTTTCAGACAGCGAAGCTGGTGAATCGCGAGGCGGAGTTGAGCATTCTCTGTCGGCAACGAGCCGCCGAATGTTCGCAGTGGATGGCACCCAGCGATCTGGTGTTCATCAACACGCATCCTCTGGAGTCATTGAATGTTGATGTGCTGCCCTGTGTGCGGCGTCTGCGAAATCAATATCCCGACGTGAAGATTGTGGTCGAAGTCCACGAAGGGGCGGTGCAAAGTCCCGATCTGATGCGCGAATTTGCCGCCGAGTTACGGGATCATGAGGTAGGCGTTGCGTATGACGATTTCGGGGCAGGCCAGTCGCGATTGACCGAGTTGACGCTCGTGCCCCCTGATTTCCTTAAATTCGACGCGGGATTAATCCGAAATCTCGATCAGGCGACTGCTCAACATCACCGCATGCTGTCCATGTTGATCGATGTGGCGAAGGACTCGAACACCCAAGTCCTGGCTGAGGGAATTGAAACCGCGGAAGAGGCAGAGGTTTGCCGGGATTTGGGTTTCGATTGCGCTCAAGGGTACTATTTCGGTCGCCCTGCTCCGACAACGGACCGCTCAGCCTGGGACACGCAGCCGATTCATGTGCGGCAGTAGCCGCGGCACAAGGTCACTCAAGCAAGACACAACGCCGCCGCGAACAAGTGTTGTTCGCGGCGGCGAATTCATGTAACGGGACGGGCCTGAAGAGGCTGCGTGCGTGATCGCGAGTTCACTCTCGGCTGGGCGTTTGAACGCGGAGCGATCAGCGACTATGAGCCGTTCGAGACCGCTTCGGCGCGACGATTGGGGCTGTCATCGGCACCGAGCGGTTCGTCGGACGGCAACACCTGGGCAACATCGACGCGGTTTTCATCGCCACCAAACGAGACCAGGTAGCCCAGGATTTCCTGATAGTGACCGTAGATCCGCATCGAATCGTAGCGCGTGATGAAGCGAGTTCGGTCGCGGCTGTTGAGGCGGGTCCAGGCGACGATGGTCTTGTCGATCGCCCCCATCAGCACGATGGCGTGCGTGCTCTTGAGCTTGAGCTGCGACTGCAGTGGAATGTCCGAATCGGTTCCGTCGAGAGCGTAGGGGAGATCGATCAAGCCACCGGACTGATTCTGGATGTCATCTCCTCCAAAGGGGTGGTCACCAATGACGAGCGTCGCGTTGGGATCGATCGCACGTTCGATTTTGTCACCAAGATCGGCATGATCTGGGTTGTGGGTGACTCGGCGGCGCCAACGGTCACAGTGTACGAGATGCTGCGTGAGGTGATCGCGAGTGGGGTTGTCGAAGCCTCCTCGATCGGAAAGTTCGTCGTTCGCGAGCAGTTCGGAACGCATGGTGAACAACGGGGAGAGAGCGGCGGCAATGTGCAGATTGCGAAGCGTGGTGATCGCGCGACGGAACTGTTCTTTGCCTGGGTCGCCAATGGGCATGGAGGACTCCTGTGGGTGAGAGGTGAGAGGTGAGAGGTGAGAGGTGAGAGATGAGAGATGAGAGATGAGAGGTGAGAGATGAGGAAAGGCGTTAAGTTTCCCGCTTCATCGGGCTGCTAGACCCTCGTCGCTCGTCCCTGGTCGCTTCAAACCGCTGGGCGGGTGGTCAGGGGGGCGATGGAATCGATGCGTTGGTCGATGAGGTCACGGAGTTGGGTGGCGACGGCTCGGGCGGTCTGATCTGAGGATTCATCGAGACGCTGGAGTTCGTCGTCGAGCACCATGCCTCGAAGCGCGTCAAGTACCGCCACACGTCCTTCGGACTGGCGGAGTCGCAGCAGCTCACGTGCTTCGTCCAGGTGTCGGGGAAACGGCAGCCGGGTGGTCGCCCCGGCTCCTTCCCATGACTCTTCGGTCGGTGAATTCGTCTGTAAGAGCCGACGCTTCCAGCGGTTCAGCAGCAACGAGAGGAGAATGCCGCCAAATCCGCCGGTGACGGCCGTGCCACCCACAAGTCCGAGCAGCGGGAGCAACGAACTGATCAACGAGACGGGAGCAAACAGGCGCTGAAACCAGCCGGTTCGGGACTTGGTGAAAGGAGAGTTGTCCGCAGATGTCGACGTCTGAGGAACGACCGTTCTGACCGACGCTGGCGATGGAGGCTGCTCGTTGGATGACGCAGGCGCGGCGTCCGGTGCGATCTGCTGCGGGGCGAGAGGCGAATCTCCAGGTGGCGGCAGGTCGGCTGGTTTGATCAGTGGCAATACTTGGGATGGCTTGGCCAGAGGAGTGGGCGGCGAAGTTGGTGCCGCGCTGAATGCTTCAAGTTGTTGCTGCAATTGGTCTGGGTTGAGGTAACCGGTCCAGATGTGTCCGCCCAGTTCAAAGCGAGGAAGCTCGCGGACGCCATGGGCATCAGCGAGTGCGGCCTGCTGATCGACGTCGAGCCAGTTCGGTTCGTAGCGCGTCGTGAGCCATTCGCGAAACTCCGACTCGCGATTCAGATCGCGTTTGAGCGTCTGGCAGGGGCCGCACCAGTCAGCGGTCCAGATGGTGAGCCGGGGTCGCTCAGTTGCGAGCGGTGTGATGTCCGCGTCTGGCGCTGGTCGCGAGTTGGCGCTACGACAACGCTTAGGAAGGTCAGGAAGCGGGAAGCCGTAGAGTTCTGGAAAACGCGTTGCGATCTCTGGTCCGGCACGTTGCAGCTCCAGTAATGTTGCGGGAGTTTGAAGCGTCAACAGGTACTCCACACAAGCAAATCCGACTGCATACAGACGCTGTGTGGCGACAGGGTCGGCAGGATATCGCATGCTGGTAAGCCAACCAGCAAGTCGTGGATCGAAGTCGCAATTCCTGGCTGTTGCCTTCAATTGCAACCGGGATCGCTCCGACTCGAATTGTGCGGCACAGCCTTCGTCGAGCCAGCGGACGAGTGGCCGGCGCAGGAGCGTCGCCCGGACCATATGATCGACTTCGTGCGGGATGACGTCCCCGAGGACAGCATCGTGACCGCCGCTGACGGTCATCGACCAGCCGAAGACTTCCCCGTTGGCAAACTGGAACCGCGTGCAGCCATTCGCCGGTCCGCATGTCGCCTGAATCGAGATTGGACAGGGGGACGACCAGTGTCCCGGAAGGGGGCGACCACTCCAGAAACTGGCTGAATGCAGACGAGCGGTTTCCGCAGCAGCCGAGAACCTGCAGTCAGTACAGACGAAGTTCTGTGCCGGAGCGATGTTGGAATGCCCCAGCGTCAACAGTAACGGAAGCCAGCGCAGGAGCGTCCACCCGAGTCGATTGTGCTGCCCCTGGAAGGCGGACAGGCGACAGCTGCAATGCGGCGGCAATGGGAAATGAGAACTCAGCATGGGTGATTCACGTCAACGAATGGATGCGCTGGTAGGTGCCCGTCCGGACGAGTTCACGCAGCAGACGCCCGGGATGAAAACGCGTGGGGTTGTCGCGGTTGAGGCGACTGAGACGCATGAGCATGGCCGCCACAAGTTCCGAGCAGAACAGGGAGTGCAGATCGGCCGCCGGGAAGAGATGTGACCATTGGAAGAGTCGTGTACCGGAGAGGATCGCGCCGGTGAGGTCGTACGGGATCGTCGACCGCACGAACTCGTTGATCAGTAGCTGGGCCAGAAGAGCGTGTTCGTCGGCGCTGAAGCGATTGACGGGTGTCGGTCGGTAGACGTCAACGCGTCCTCCCGCATCGAGGTAGTCGGCGACACGAGTTTCAGGAAGATGGGCTTGCGGTCCAGCGACCGGTTCGCGGCGGATCAGGCAGGGATGACGACAGAGCGTGGTCGATTCAATCCACAGCGATTGTCGTTGCCAGTTTGCGATGATGGCGACATGCGATGGTCCCCAGCGCAGTCCTTGTGGAGCGAATGGACTGCCAGTCACGGTACTGATGCCGAGACTTGTGAGATCGGTGCCGAAACAGGCAATGATGTCGCCAGATTGAAAGGTCAACATGGAGCACGACCAGATGAGTGGAAGGATTCACTGGTGTGCGGTGGAGTTGCGCAATTCAAGCTTGGCAGTTCACGTTTGGGGGTGCATGGCTGCCGACTGACGGCCTCTTGGTTACACTAATTTGCGACCGCCCTATCACTTCAAATTCCGCATCTCGGGGAATTCAATACGATGAGCCGTTCTTCTGCACTCAATCGCCGTGAGTTCACGGTGCGGACTGGAGCCGCTGTTGCAGGGGCCTGGGCGATGGCATCGTTGGTCGAAGCGGCTGAACCAGAGCCGGGACCGTTTCAGGCAATGGGGGTCCGGATCTGCGAGGTGACACCGACGTCCGCGATCATCTGGACCCGGGTGACACGGGAGGCGGAGCGGAACAACCAAGGGCTGTTGATTCCGGGCCGGGCGAACGGGATTAAAGGGGAACTCCCGAAGGTGACCGTGCCGGTCGAGGAGTTGGAAGGCGCCTGCCCCGGTGCGAATGGTGAAGTGCGAATTCGGTATTCCAGGAACGCGAATCTGGATGATGCGATCGCGACAGAATGGACGGATGTCGATGCGTCAACCGACTTCATTCACCAGACAACGCTGCGTGAACTTCAACCGGCGACGCGGTATTACTTTGTGAGCGAAGTCCGGCGAGCAGACGGCGCGGCGGTCCATGGGCAGCACGGCGAATTCGAGACCGCCCCAGCGAACGATACCCGAACCGATCTGCAATTCTGCGTGATGACGTGTCAAGGATATCCTGACCGGGGACATCGCGATGGGCATCCCATCTATCCGGCGATGCAGGCGCTACAGCCAAAGTTCACCGCGCTGACCGGCGATCTCGTCTATTACGACAACGACTTGCCTCGGGCAGTAACGGCGGAGTTGGCCCGGTACCACTGGCAACGGATGTTCAGCCTGCCGCGTCTGGTCGAATTCAACTCCCACGTGGGGACGTACTGGCTGAAAGACGACCACGACACGCTCAACAACGATTCATGGCCGGGCGCGAAGATGGGAACGTTTACGTTCGCCGAGGGGCAGGAGATCTTTCGGCAGCAGTCGTGCCTGCAAGGGCCGGAGGCGTACCGGACGTATCGGTGGGGACAGGATTTGCAGATCTGGATGTCCGATGGACGTGATCATCGGTCTCCCAATCGCATGCCCGATGGTCCAGACAAAACGATCTGGGGGGCGGAGCAAAAGAAATGGTTCAAGCGAACGGTGCTTGAAAGTGATGCGACTTGGAAGGTGCTCATCAGTCCAACACCGTTTGTCGGTCCGGACCGCAAGGGAAAGAACGACAATCATGCGAACCAGGGGTTTCAGCATGAAGGAGATGAACTGCGGGCTTGGATTCAGGAGCATGTGCCGGACAACTTCTTCGTGATCTGTGGCGACCGGCACTGGCAGTATCACTCCGTGCATCCTGTGACTGGGCTGAACGAATTCAGCGTGGGAGCAGCAAGCAATGAACACGCGGGGGGGACGCCGGGCGAAGATCCGGACTACCACAAATTCCATCGCGTGAAGGGGGGCTTCTTGTCGGTCGATGTGCGGCCCGACGGCGATGGGAGCAAAATTGTGTTCGCCCATCGGGACGTGGATGGCAACATCGTCTATACATGGGAACAGACGCGCCCATGACGACACCGGATTCAGCTCTACTCACGCTGGGGCTTGCTGATCCTTGGATTACGGTGTGTGAGCGCGCCCCGTATTGGTCGAATCGGCTTGCCCGGCTGCGGCGGGATGGCTCAGCACGCATCGCATGGTCGCCGTGGACCGAGTTGGCCGCTGCCGCGTCGTCGTCGGCGATCCTGCTTGTGCCGGAAGAAGACTCGCACTGGGCCACGTTACGCGAGTGGTTGCCACGCATGACAGCGCCGCCACCAATGCTCCTGCTGGGCAAGTGTTCTTTCGCGATCGAAGCGGCACTGCGGGAACTGGGAGTCGCGGTCGTGCTGTTTCCCCCGGTGGCAGTATGTCAGTTGCACACAGAGCTGCAGCGGCTGGTGCGGCAAGAACCGATGGTGTGATTCAATTGTCGACGGTAGACATGCTCTCGACTTGGCTCGCCCATCAAGAGGAGTGCGAAACCGAGGGGCTACTCGGGACTCTCAGCCATCTGTCGGTATTCCCGCGAAGTTGGGGAGCCGATGGAGAGGCTTTCCGGTGATCGCGTCGAGTTCGATGATCTAGAGCATCTTCCACTGCCCGGCCTCGCGCTGCCACGTCGCTTCCCAGCGGGAGGGATAGTGTTGACTTGCGGAGAGGAGGACCGAACTGACGGTCGCGTTAACGCGAAATCGCGACACAGCCCGCGAGTTCTGATTCGACAATTCGATTTCAATGTCGGTCACTCGCATGTCGGGATCGACATCGACGACGCGAATGGCCCCGGAGACCGTTGCCCGCAGCAACTTCGCGCGGGCAGAGACAAGACCGAGTGTTGCCGGTTCATCTTTCTGCTGGAATGCGGCGGTGATGTCGTAGATGGATTGCTCCACTTGTTCGCGCGGCGTGACGATCAGCCGCTCGGCGTACCAGACAACTGGCATCAACACGAGGCAGACGATGATGCCGATGAGCAGAGCGGTCCGTCGGTTGTTCACCCAGATCGACAGGCCGACCGCCACAAAGGTGGCGAGTGTGACAATTGTGAACCATGGAGATTCAGCAAACCACATAGGTCATCTCCCGCAGAGGATCCACGGCGGACCATGTGGGCCGCCCGCTCAGGATTTGGACACGATTTCCCGGACCAGATTCCGCGCGGCCTTGTAGGCATGCCGTACGGCAAACAATCGTGTTTCGATTTGTTCTTCCGAGTAGTAACGACCATGCTCACTGTCGGGCAGGCCCGCCAGCGCGAGTGTCAGCGGCATCAAATCCAGGAATTCACGGTATCGCCGCTGTTGTTCATTCTGTTCAGCCACTGTATTACTCCTCCGTTGTCGCGACCACGACGGAAGACTCACCACGGTCTCTACGCCTGCCGCTCAAGAACTGTTGGAGGATATCGCGAGGCGGGAGCTTCGTCGATGTCACGCCGGCGGTCAGGGGGGTGACAGGGAGGATTCGGAACTCAGGGGATTGGCCTGCGACGCGGCATCATGTCCCGGTCAACGCCTTCAACCTTTAACGCCCATGTCCTTCGTCGTCTTCAAACTCGGTGGCAGTCTGCTGGATCTGGTCGATCTGCCGCAGCGGCTGGAAGTGCTGCAGGCGGAGCATCGGGAGGCACTGCCGGTCTATGTGGTTGGCGGTGGCGTGGCAGCCGATGTGGTGCGCGGGTGGGATCGTCGGTTTGCGATGTCGCCGGACGTGAGCCATCGGCTCGCGGTCCACTCGATGTCGCTCACGGCGCGACTGGTCCATGGATTGCTTCCAAAGTCGCGACTCGTGCACTCCCTGGAGCGTCTGCGACAGGTGGGCCAGGTTCTGATCGCATCGATGACGCTGCCCCCTGCCCCCTGCATCCTGGATGTCGCACACGATGTCCTGCAAGCGGAAGCCCAGCATCTGCTCCCGGCGAGTTGGGATGTGACCAGCGACGCCATTGCCACTTGGATCGCGCTGCGACTGGGAGCCGAGGAGCTGGTATTCCTCAAGTCGACTGATCGACCGCCGGGTGTCCCTGATTGGAACGAACTCGCCCGAAAAGGCTTGATCGATCCTCATACACCTCAGTTGCTCGCCAGCGCCGAGGGACTTGCGGTGCGGTGGGTCAATCTGCGGACGCACGTAATGCGTTGAAACGAAGGAGATTCGGGGCCGCTTCCACGTTCCATTTCCGACTCTTCGCACCGGCAGCATCAGGACAGATATGGGCCAATTCCCCAAAACGGCGTGTGATATCCTCAACTTCGTTTCGCCCTGTAGGATGCGTGAGACAGAATACGTATGTCCAATTGCTTTGCCGAACAGGTGCTGTCGTGGAAGAGTTGCTTGCATTCATCAGCTGCATGTTGACGGTCGGCGTGTTGATCCTCCTGCAGCGGTTCCGGAATGACTATGAGCAAGATGTGCGAGACTTGCGGCGTCAGCTGAGGCAATTGTGGACCGAATCACAATTCACGCGAAAGTCATTGCGACAGCAGGAGCCATCGGCCGGGTCGCCTGATGTTAGGGCCGCCCAGGCGACCGAGTCCCCTGACTCGCCACCACCGGTTACGCCGCCACCAAAGAGTGTCGCCCCGGTCGTGCCGACGACATCGGCACTACGGAAGCGACATGACGAACAGGTGGGTGATTTCCTCGCTGAAGACGAAATCGAACTTGTTCCTGAGGAGGAGGAAAAGACGAAGGCAGGCATGGGGACATCGCGACCAGTCGCAACGAGGTCAGCGGCAGCATCGCAGTCGCCCCAATCGGCAGCAGCCCCGACGATGGTTGCCAGGAACAAAGTGCATGAACCGCGTGAGCCGGGACAGTTCGAAACGGCGGCGAAGGAAGTGCTGCGGAAGATCTGGAACTGGATCGTCGTGGGCGAAGAGAATCTGCCGCCGGGTGTGTCGATCGAGTATGCCATTGCGAGTCAATGGCTGTTGCGGCTGGGGGTGTTGCTGCTGGTGTTCGGCATCGGTTTCTTCCTGAAGTATTCGATCGAACGCGATCTGATCACACCGCAAGGCCGAGTGGCCCTGTCGACCATGACCGGGCTCGGTCTGCTGATCGGCGGCATCCGAATTTTAGGGGGCAAGTATCGTGCGCTGGGCCAGGGATTGATGGGGGCGGGGATCGCGACGCTGTACTTCAGTTCGTTCGCGGCATCGAACTTCTATCACCTGATCTCCCCGAACGCGGCATTCGCGGCGATGGCCGCAGTGACGGCTTTGTGTGGCTGGATGTCGGTCCGGTTCAGCGCGCCCCTGGTCGCGATGCTCGGCATTCTTGGTGGCTATCTGACGCCGGTGATGCTCGGATCAGGTCCGGTCAACTTTCCGATGTTGTACGGCTACATGCTGATTCTGGGGCTGGGGGTGCTGTGGATCTGCAGTCTCAAGCAATGGCCGCTGCTGCATTATGTGAGCATGGCCTGCAACTACCTGTTGATGGCCGCCACGATTTCGCAATTCGATCGGACGCCCGAGCAGTTCTGGCAGGTGATGCCGTTCATCACTGCGTTCTTTGTGCTCTACTCGACGATGGTGTTCATCTACAATCTGCGGCGCGGCAGCAAGTCGAATCTGCTTGATGTGCTCGTGCTGTTCCTCAATGCAGGTGTGTACTTCGTCACCAGTTACGCGATTGTTGGCTCGACGTTCCGACGGGAATGGATCGCTGCAGTGACGCTCGGACTGACGGCGTTCTACACGGCCCATGTGTACTACTGTCTGTTGCGGCGGGTGCTTGATCGGGAACTGATGCTCAGCTTCCTGGGACTGGCGGCGGCGTTTCTGGCGATCACCGCGCCACTGCTGCTCTCCCCGGCCTGGATCACGATGAGCTGGTCGGTGCAGGCGCTGGTGCTGCTGTGGATCGCAGGCAAGCTCAACAGCCAGTTCCTCAAGCATCTGGCCCTGTTGCTGTACGGCATTGTCTTCTTCCGGTTCGTCATGATTGATCTGCCCGGGCAGTACGGACCGCGCCTCGCTGCCGGTCTGACCTTTGCCGAGTATCTGCCGCAGTTGCTGGAACGTCTGGTGATGTTTGGCGTGCCCATTGCTTCGCTGGCGGGGGCCTATCGACTGATTCGGCAACATGCGCCAGCGGAGGGGGCAGGACTGCTCGACCGTGCCAACGATATCCGGGAATACGTTGACGAGAACCGCGCGATCAAGGCGATCGCAGGTGTTGGCGTGTTGATGTTGTTCTTCTTCCTGCATCTGGAACTCAATCGCACATTTGGTGTCGCGTTCCCGCCGTTACGCCTGCCGATCCTGACGCTGCTGTGGGTCGGCATCTGTGGGTTGTTGATGGTGGAGGTGAGTCGACTGCGGAGCGTGGTGGCTCAGGTGCTGCTTGGATTGTGTCTCGCGGCGACATTGTTCAAGTTGCTGGTCATTGATCTGCGGTCCTGGGAACTCTCCCAGAATCTCATCTATGGTGGCGAGTACAGTCCGCTGGCTGGACTGATGCGGCTGCTCGACTTCGGTTTCCTGATCGGGCTGCTGGCGCTCGGCTATTCCTGGCTGCGTGATGTGCGGCCGGAGGACAGCGAGAGCGAACGCATCACCTGGTCGCAGTCGTTCGCGGTGTTGGGCATCGGACTGCTGTTTTTGTTCAGCAGCCTGGAAGTGAACACCGTGCTGGAGCACTTTGTGCCTGGACTGCGGTCGGGCGGAATCAGCGTCTTGTGGACTGTGTTCGCACTGTCGATGGTGTTCGCCGGGATTCGCAAGCATGTCGCGGCGCTGAGATACGTTGGGCTGGCGCTGTTCACAATCGTGGCGGTTAAGGTGTTCCTGTTCGACTTGAGTTCGCTCGATCAGATTTACCGCATCGTCGCGTTTCTGATCATGGGGGTGCTGGTGTTGACCGGATCGTTTGTGTATCTGAAATACCGGCAGAACTTTGCCGACGAGGAGTCGGGTGACGAATCGACGGAAGAACAGAGCCAGGGAATTGAGGAGCAGCAGTCATGAAGTGCAAACTGCCAGTAATTGTTCTGCCGCTGATGTGGGTGTTGTGTTTCATGCATGCCGCCGTCTCGGCTGATGATTCCGCAGCTGATCCGGAGCAGCGATGGCAGACGCGACCGATCGAACTCGAATCGATCGGCGAGACGACGCTGATTCGCGTGCCGCTCGATGCGGAGGTTTACCGTCATCTGGCCGAGGATCGACATGATCTGCGCGTGTTCAACAGCCAGCAACAGGAAACCGCCTATGTCGTGCGTCGTCGGGAGACTCCCGAGTTCCGCGATGTTGAGCGGCGGTGGACGATTCCCAAGGCCGCACTCTCGCCCGGTCCTGACCAGGAACTGGTGATTGAATTCATGCTGGACAAGGATGATCCTGTCCCAAGCGAGCTGAAACTCGACACGCCGCTACGCGACTTCGAACAGAGCGTCACGCTGGTTGGCATCACGGGAGACGAAGAACAGGAACTTGCGCGGACGGTGATTTACGACTATCACCGCTTCATGGATGTGCGGAATACGACCATCAAGATTCCGGCCACCAGCGTGCGAACGTATCGACTCACGGTCGCCTCGCCGACGAGCGAACAGGAGTCGATGCTGCTGGAACTGACGCGGCAACTATCAACGCAGGGGGAAGCGGGGCGACAGGAGAAGGTGCAGGTCACGCGCCGTCCCTTCCGCATTGATCGTCTGGAACTGATGGCGCTGGTGCCGCAGCGAGAAACGCGATCACCGGCACTAGTCCCTTATGAGGTCACACTCGGTGACATCACGCACGATGCCGACCACAAGCAGACGCTGGTCGATGTCATCGCACATCGCGCACCGGTGTCCCGGTTGACCTTCGCCAGTTCAAGTCGCAATTTCAGTCGTCGGGCAGCGGTGCATGTCCTGGAAGAGGAAGAGGCCGGACCGCCAATCGTGCGGGGGCAACT
>JAGQQB010000004.1 GCA_020426425.1 Planctomycetaceae bacterium
GAATACGGGAACACGCCCATCCGTTCGAAGCGGGTGTCGGTGACGAAGTCGCGCAACTCCGCAAACTGTTCGTCGGTTTCGCCGGGGAAGCCGACGACGAAGGTCGTGCGCAACACGAGGTTGGGAATCCGTTCTCGTAACCTCCTGACGAGTCCGATCGTTTGCTCGCGATTCACCCGCCGCTGCATCCTTTTGAGCACCTGGGAATTGATGTGCTGCAGCGGCATGTCGAGGTAAGGAAGCACACGACTGGACCCAGCAATGGTGTCGATCAGTTCGTCGGTGAAGTTGACCGGATACAAATACATCAGGCGAATCCAGTCGAGTCCTTCCACCTGCTCGAGTTCGCGGAGCAGCGCCGGCAAACGGACTTCGCCGTAGTAGTCCATGCCGTAGTATGTGGTGTCCTGGGCCACGAGAATCAGTTCCCGAACTCCATCGGCGACCAGTTCGCGGGCTTCGGCCACGACCATTTCGATTGGCTTGGTGACGTGCTTGCCCCGCATCTTCGGAATAGAGCAAAACGTACAGGTCCGATCGCAGCCTTCGGAGATCTTCAGATAGGCGTAGTGACCCGGGGTGAGCCGCAGGCGGGCGGTATCGTCCATCGCGCGGACCGGGGCCGGACGAAACAACTCCCGCTGTTCCCGAATCCCCCCGACCAGTCGATCCGCGACCTTGGTGATCTCGTCCCGCCCGAACACGCCGACCACATGATCAATGTCCGGCATTTCCTCAAGCAGCACCGTCCCGCCAAGCCGTTCTGGCAAACATCCGGCGACGATCACCCCTTTCGTTTTGCCAGCGGCCTTGAGGTCAAGCATTTCTTGAATGACCGCTTTGGACTCCGCCCGGCTCTCTTCGATAAATCCGCAGGTGTTGACGATGACGAAATCGGCCTGATCGGGGTCGGAGACGAGGGTATACCCGTCGAGGGCGAGGTTCCCGAGCATTTTCTCGCTGTCGACCAAGTTCTTGGGGCACCCCAGGCTTACAAATGCGTAAGTCCCTTTGCCTTGGCCAGTTGCACCCAGAGGAGGCGTAAGCTGCGGGGTTTCGGAGAGAATCGGGAGTTCTTGCATCGGGGAAATTCGTCGGCGTCGAGGTCACGCGGTTGCTTGCCGCATATGGCAACATCTTGACCGCCTGGAATGCAGAAGGCAAGGGGCGGGAGATCGGTCAGGCAAGCTGGGCAGAGTCTGTCGACCTCGCCGCTGGCGTTGTCAGCTCGCCAGCTTGAAGTGCTCGCGAAATGGGCACGAAATGGTCGATTGTATCGATCATCACAATGTTTCCCCGCCCCACGCCGCGGGCCTTCGCGAGGCTAACCGCCCGCGCGACCCGTTCCAGCCTTAGAATCATCATGACAGGAATGCACCGTTCATTGGAATGCTCCGTCAGGATCGCCTCAATCTCGCGGCAGCTTGTCGATCATTGCCGCATTCTCCATCACCGCATCAACCCGCGGACGTGAGCGGTCGAACTACAGAAGTGGTTCGGCCGGTCGCTGGAAACCAGGAACAATCAGTTTGAGTTTCCGTATCACCGTGCCTAAACTATTGGGCCCTCCCGAGTGAGGGTCTGTTACGGACCAGATACGGTCTGGTTGCATCGGTTCGGAGAGACGGATTTTTCCTGGCCACCTGCTCTTGGCCCCCGGGGAATCGAGCGTGAGGTTGACGACTCAACACGCGTTACACAGCACAACAGAATTCGCGACCGCCCAACTGTGAAGATTCATACTGAGAAGATTCATCACGTCGGGATCGTGACACTACTCTCCATTCTGAGGAACCATACATGGGATACGTACTGTTAACCGGTGGAACCGGGTTGCTTGGTCGCTATCTCCTCAAGGACTTGCTCCAGGCTGATGTCCCGCTTGCAGTGCTTGTGCGGCCCAGTCGGCGGCATGATCCGCATGTGCGCGTCGAAGCGCTCATGCGTTCCTGGGACAACATGCTCGGACGCAATCTCCCGCGCCCCGTAGTCCTCTCTGGCGATATCTGCTCACCCGACCTCGGACTCGATCCTGAAGAGATCAAGTGGGCGGCGGAAAACTGCGATACGATTCTGCACAACGCCGCCAGCCTGTCGTTCGTGAGTACTGGTCGCGATTCCGAGCCATGGCGTTCCAATGTTGGCGGCACGAAGAACGTGTTGGAGTTCTGTGGTCAGGCGGGGATTCGTCGTTTCCATCACGTCTCCACAGCCTATGTGGCCGGAAAGCGGACGGGCATCTGCTACGAGAACCAACTCAACGAAGGCCAGGAGTTCGCCAATCCTTACGAGGCCAGCAAGGTGGAAGCGGAAGAAATGGTCCGCAGTTCCCCACATCTGGATACGATTACTTGCTTCCGCCCCGGCATCATTATTGGGGACAGCCAGAATGGGTTGACGTTCACGTATCACAATTTCTACGCGATCGTGCAAATCGCCCACACGCTGCGCCAGCAGATGCCGGACGATTACTCTGGCAAGACCAATGCCAGCTACATTCACTTCAATGCAGATGGCTCGGAACGCAAGAACCTCGTCCCGGTCGACTGGGTCTCCGAAGCGATGTCCTCGATCATCACGCAGGAGAACCTGCATGGACAGACGTATCACCTCACGCCGCGCGTTCCCGTACTCATTCGTCTGATGCGCGACGTCGTGGAAGAGGTGGTCGATGTCTACGGACTGAACCTGTCCAACACGCAGGTGCCTGAGAGCGAGATGTCCGAGATTGAACGACTGTTCCACCAGCACATGGAAGTGTACGAATCCTACTGGCGTGACGATCCGGTGTTTGATTCGACGAACATTCAAACGGCGCTGCCGCATCTTCCTTGTCCGCATGTCGACCGGGCGATGCTGACCAAAATGGCTCGGGCGGCGATCGAAAAGCGATTCAACTGGCGCGACCCCAAAGTCGAAAACGCCCGTCTGGGTGTCGCCAGCTAATCGCGATCAGTTGATCTGACAAAGCGTAAGATTCACAACAGGCCGCGAGCTCCCTCTGGAAGTTCGCGGCCTGTTCTTGCGCTCGGTCGTCGCTGCTGCCTACAATTCAGAGGTCAGCCAATGTTGAATCGTTGAGAGTTGAGACCCAACTGCGAATCGCTCCTGCCTTAATGAACGCCATGTCCCAGACCGATCCGACAGCTTCCACAACGCATGCACCTCGAATCGAACGCACCTGGTTAGCCTGGGGGGCGTTCTTTTGCGGGACGGCAGTGGTCTGCGGTGCGTTCGCCGCACATGGGTTGGGACCGCGTATGTTGGAACTCTACGGCGATGTCACCAAAGAGATCGCCGGGGAGACGATCCCTGGGCCGCTGAAGTATCTGGCGGACTTCAAGACCGCCGCCGAGTACCAGATGACGCACGGCCTCGCGCTGCTGTTCCTCGGCCTGCTGAGCAGTCAGCGTCGGACACGCTGGGTTGCGATTGCTGGTTGGAGTTTCGTGATCGGGGTGCTGCTGTTCTCGGGCAGCCTGTATGTGCTCGTGCTGACCGGGCTGACCAAACTGGGCATGATCACGCCGATTGGCGGGATGGCGTTCCTGGTCGGCTGGGTGGCACTGCTGATCGATCTGCTGCTCGGTCCACCGCGACAGACGCCAGGCTCTTCAAGAGCCGACTAAGTTGTGTCCGGCTCGTTTGTTCCCGGCTTGAATTTTGGCTGCGGCAATGCGGGGCATAGACAGATTCAATTGGCCACCGCAGACTTCGGCAAGTGCTGCCATCCGGTCTATCGGTAACTGCCTGACGCGGGATTGGGGTTGTCGTGCTAAGGAATCCTCCCTAGCTTACCAGATGCGGACTCGGCTGCACACGTGGCTGGTGGGCAAAATCACACAATGCAGGATGCATCGACATGGCGGAGCCAACCTTACTTCAACGCAACTGCCCGTTGTGTGGACGGAACAATCAGGATACTGCACGCTCCCGCTGGTCGCGTAATGAGTGGACCATTCGCGATTGTGAACAGTGCAATCTGGTCTACCTGGAGAACGCAGTCGATTACGAGGCGCTCGTGGAAGACATGAGCTGGACCGCCACGGTGCCACTCGAACGGGAGCGGCGGCAGCGGGCAGAGCCGATCGTTTCTCGATTTACCTCCGCCTGGAAACGCTTTCGTCGTCGATTCCTGTACCGCCACAAGTGCCTGCGACTTGCGGAACGGTACTTCGAAAGCGGCCCAGTCCTCGATGTCGGTTGCGGTGGCGGGAAGTTCCTGAGCTGGATGGATGAGCGGTTTCAGCCCTTCGGCATTGAAATCGATGCGTTCGCCGCAGAGGCCACCGAACGACTGCTCGCAGCCCGTTGCGGTCAGGTGATTCAAGCCGATGCCCTGTCCGGTCTGGCACAACTGCCGGAAGGGTTCTTCACCGGCATTTTGATGCAGTGCTATCTGGAACACGAGACGGCGCCGGGTGAGGTCCTCAAAGCGGCGGCCCGAACATTGCGGCCCGGAGGACGTTTGATCATCAAGGTGCCCAACTTCGATTGCTGGAACCGACACGTGCGCGACAAGAAATGGTGCGGCTTTCGGTTCCCCGATCACGTGAACTACTTCACACCGGACACACTCTCCGCACTTGTGCGGACGAGTGGCCTCGAAGTCTTCCGCTGTTCATGGCTCGATCAGTTTGCGCTGAGCGACAACATGTATCTCATTGCGACACGCACCGCCGGCGCGACCAATGTCGACATCTCCACGTCTGCACCACCGCCACGGCGTGCCGCATAAGTCCGCCTGAGGACTATGCCGAAAGCGATCAGCGATCCAGCCCAAGCGCCTCATCGCGCGCTTCTTCCGAGCTGTAGGAAACCTCCGACTCGCTGTACCCGGCGAGTCGCCAGTAGCCCTCTTCGGCAACCATGGTGATCGTCGCCGAACCATAAGGATAGCCAACCCCATTCTGCGACCGCCGAACCTGAGCGGTCACCACCATTTTCGCTTCCTTGCCATTGACCCTAACCGAAACAAACTTGCGGACGGAATTGGCAATCCGCTGATGATGCTCCAGTCCGCGCTCGTAGGGGGCCATCGTCAGAAAGGCGATCGACTCCGCCGAAGCGCCACTTTCGGTATGGAACTTACGGCGCTGCTCCACCAACTCCGGCGTGTGCGCCTGCTGCTCGCGTTGGTAATGCTGCTGATCACTCAGTGTCAGATAGGGCAGCACCTGATCGAACGATCTCGCTTGCCGAGTGGTCTGGAGAAACGAAGCAAAACACTGTTCCGGTCGCGGCAGAGAATTTGGATCAAACGTGGCCAGTTCCGCCTGTTCCTGTTGTTTGGCAAGTTCCCGCTCACGCTCCCGGACAGCCTGCTCCGCCTTCCATTTGGCCCGGGCTTCCGCCGCTCGATCCGCCGCCATGACTGCGGGCACAAACAGTGACAGGCACACGCAGGCGCACAGTAGTCCGAGGATTCTGCATTGAAGAGAGTTCAGCTTCATCGTCGATTCCAGTGGATGCGGCAGGTACAGCGGCTCGATCGCGAATCGGCCTCCACGGTCCGAGGTCGCAGTGGTTGCTCTCTCAAACCTACCTTCTCCCGTCGCAAAGGACGTCGATTTTCACGGAACGAGCCCAAACAACACAGATTCTCAACACGCGCGCATGTGAGGTCGACCGGGGAAAGTGGCGATTCGATGACGGATTTGCCTCTTGCACGGCGGGGCGACATGTTCGACACTTTTTTGAATCACAGCCCCCCGTCGCAAGGATGACCCCCATGTGGAATTGGTTGCCCCGCCCTTGGCAAAGTTCAAGTCGTCGCGTCCGGCAGCGGCATCGCATACGAGTCGAGCGACTGGAAATCCGCGAATTGCTCTCGGCAAACATCGTGTTCGATTACACGTACGACACCAGCGGTTTCTTCAACAACTACGAACGTCGCGCGACCATGGAAGCGGCCGCGAAGCTGTTTGAAGATGCGATCACGGACTCACTCACGGCAATCACTCCGGGCGGGCCGAACACGTGGTCGATTGGTTTCGATCATCCCTCCACCGGTGCACAGGTAACGCTATCGAACCCAACCATCCCTGCCGATGAAATTCGTGTGTATCTTGGTGCCCGCGATCTCGCTGGAGGTACCATTGGGTTCGCCAGCACCAGTTGGAGCGCCGGGGGGACATCCGCCTGGTTGAACACGGTTGAGTATCGTGGACAACCGGTCTCGAGCACGGAATTCGCGGTGTGGGGCGGTTCGATTACGTTTGACTCGCTAGAGGCGTGGCATACGGGAGTCACGGAGACCGGCCTGGACTCCGGCGAGTCCGATCTGTACTCCACCGCCATCCATGAACTGGCACACTTACTGGGCTTTGGGGGGGATTCGTGGTACGCCCAAATCTCCGGTGGCGCCTTTACAGGTCCAAACGCGCGAGCGGCCAATGGAAATCTGAATCCTCCGGTGACGGGCGGACATCTCGCAGAGGGTCTGCAAAACGATGGACGGGAAGTCTCGATGTCACCAGTGGGGACGGCGGGCATCCGCGCGCCGTTCACGACTCTCGACTGGGCCGTACTTGACGACCTCGGCTGGACCTTCGCCCAGGACACGGCGCCGAACGGACATTTGGTGGTCCAGGTGGTCGATCTCAATGGCGATCCAGTGAGTGGCGCCGCCGTGACAGGGAGTCGTGCTGGAGGCGGCACTGTCTCTGGAACGACCGATGCGGACGGACTGTTCACCACCTTTGTCGCCGATGGCACATGGACCATTGCGGCGGTCGGCGTGCAATCGGACGTGACCGTCACCAAGGCAATGCAAGGCGTACGACTCAGCGAGCAGGCGCCGGCGCCACCTACAGACGACGTCTTTCTCTGGGATGCCACGACCGGTCGCTGGTGGCTGGGACTCTCTGACGGAACCTCGTTCACCGAGACGCTGGCCAATCGCTGGTCCACCACGGCGGGCTACGAGCTGTATCATGGAGATTTCAATGGCGACGGGCAGATCGATATCGCTGGGCGACAGTCGAGCGGGTATTGGTGGGTTGGTCTGTCCGATGGCACGAAATTCGTCACGACCAGCGCCTGGGGACGCTGGGACCCCGGCGCTGGCTGGCAGGATGTGCATGTCGGTGATTTCAACGGAGATGGCAAGGACGATATCGCCGGACGCGACAGTGCCGGCTTTTGGTGGATCGCCTTCTCTGATGGCAGCAGTTTCACAACGAGTTATGCTGGTCGCTGGTCGGAAACCGGCTGGACCGATGTCGTCTTTGGCGACTTCAATAACGATGGCAGGACCGATGTCGCCGGTCGCAAGACCGCGGGGTACTGGTACCTCGCTCTGAGTAATGGCAGCACGTTCAGCAATGTGTATGCAGGCCGCTGGTCCCCTAATGCCACTTGGCAGCATGTGCTCGTGGGAGACTTCGACGGCAATGGGACGGACGACATCGCGGGACAGAACGCCATTGATGGCATCTGGTACATCGGTCTGTCCGATGGGACCTCACTGACGACCGCATACGCTGGTCGCTGGAGTACAACGGCCGGATACACCGACGTGGTTGTGGGAGATTTCACTGGCGACGGCAAGGCTGACATCGCTGGTCGCAACGCGAACGGTGCCTGGTGGGTGAACATCTCTCAGGGGAGCACATTTCTCACCCGGTATTGGGGCGCCTGGTGGAACGACGTCAGTTGGGATGTCGCTGTCGGTGACTACGATGGAGATGGCCGCGATGACATCGCAGGTTTCGTTGCCTCTCGCGGGACATGGTATGTCGCCCAGTCGTCTGGGACGTCGTTCTCGAATCAACTGTTCGCCCGCTGGTCAACCGACCGCAATGTGGGCTATGTGGGCACTGGTATGATTGACTGACGGACATCCATCGTAGGGCAAGGTGAGCTATGCGTCTGTTCTCCGATGAGCGGTTCCTGCTGCATGATACCGGGTCGCATCCCGAGTGCGCCGCGCGGCTCGTCGCCATTAATGAAGAGCTCAGGACCATCGGGACTTGGGATCAATGCGCACACGGGACACCACGCGCAGCGACCGTGGAAGAACTCACGCGAGTCCATCCGGTGGGTCACCGGAAACACGTGGAAGCCGTCGCGCAACGCGGCGGCGGGAGGCTCGATGCCGACACTGTCTGCAGTCCACGTTCCGCCGAGATTGCGCGACTCGCGGCGGGGACCGCCTGCGCCGCCGTTGACGCCGTCTTATCGGGCGATGACCTGCATGCACTTGCCCTCGTCCGTCCTCCCGGTCACCACGCTCTTGCCCAGCAAGCGATGGGGTTCTGCCTGTACAACAATATCGCGATTGCCGCCCGTCATGCGCAGCAGACGCACGGTGTCGAGCGCGTCTTGATAGTCGATTGGGATGTGCATCATGGAAACGGAACCCAGGCGATTTTCTACGACGATCCGTCAGTCCATTTCCTGTCGATTCACCGGCATCCTTTCTACCCGGGAACAGGTCAGAAAGGCGAGACTGGAACCGGTCCCGGACTCGGGGCGACTTGGAACGTACCGATCGCGTACGGGACATCCCGGATTGACTACTTTGCCCGGTTTGAACAGGCATTGGCCGAGGCGGCTACAGCCTGCCAGCCAGAGTGCATTCTGGTCAGCGCCGGGTTCGATGCTCATCGGCTCGATCCGATCGGGTCGCTCGACCTGGAAACGGAGGACTTTTCGCAGTTGACGCGCCTGGTCCAGGACGTTGCGAATGTCCATTGTGGTGGTCGCTTCGCCTCGCTTCTCGAAGGGGGTTACAACACGAGTGCGTTGGCAGAATCGGTCCGGCTGCACATCGAGGCCCTGCTAGCAGCGGAATCTGCCGCTGATGCGGTCACGTAATCTCTGAATTGGCAACAGGTTTTGTCGCCTGTTGCATTCCTCTTGAGGCTTCCGGCTGATCGCCGATACAACTATAGGGTCAATTCCGCGATCCTCCGCGCGATTCTCGTGAGGTCCTCTCACGACCAGTTCCACTCACCACTCCTATTCGTGCCTGTTTCAGAGCAAGGACGCTCGCAAACATGGCCAGCGGCATCGCTGGTGGCGTTCATGGTCTGCGCCGCGCTGACTGGCTGTGCGGGAACACGATCGCAAGTCCGCGGTATGTTGGGGCGAAACCCGTCCGCACCTGCCAGCAAGCCGGTGTCGACACAGCAAGAGCCGAAAGAACCGGTCGCTGAGACCGCGCGAGAGGCTGAAGCGGACGCAGCCGAGCGCGACCGCTCTCGTCCCGAACGCGAACCGCTGGTGGCGGAGGCATCGCCGCACGATTCGTCAACGCAGATGCTCATCGCCACCGAACTTCGCGATGCTTCGGCGGCAGATCGAGCGACATGGCTCCGGTATCTGAATTCAATTCCATCCACGGAAGTTCCCAGAGCCCTGCGTGATCGCCGCCGGGGACAGGCGTTACCAAGCGATGGTCTCCCCTCCTCGTCTGGCGACGCGCTGCTCGCGGGCCACTCTGATCGAGCAGGCACCGAGGCCGATGCGCAGCGTGCACCAATCCAGAACGCCAATGGAGAACGCTGGCCCACCGATGCGCACGTGGTTTCCCCGGAGCATTCGCTGAGCGATTCCTCCAGCTCGACGGACGAGACGATTCGCCAGATGACTGCGGAAACAACCGTTGACCCGACATCCGCCAACGGAGACCGCCCATCCCGATTCCCGAGATTCCCCGACCTGGATACCACGAAGCTGTGGCCTCAGGCAGAATCGGGAGGACGGCTGCGTGACCGCTTCGCACTACCACGCATTATCACGGGAGGAGCGGAGCCTGAGGAGGTCACGCCGACACCCATCACATCGGTACCTGAGCCCGCTCCGAGTTCACCAGTCAACGAAGCTCGGCTCAACGAACTGGCCGTCCGCGACCAACCACGTGATTTGCGGATCTCTCCTGGCGCGTCCCTCTGGGAGGACGAAGTCCGCAAGCTCATTGCCATTCTTGAAGCCGACGCCACCCCGCCCGCAACCGGCGCGACCGCCAGCGAGCAGGAACAGTACATTCAGCGACAGGTCGCGCTCAGGATGCTCTATCTGATCGCCGATGACCCGCAACAGGCCCAGCGTGTGATTCCGCAGCTTCCGGCGGCGGAGCAGGAGTTCTGGACAAACCTGTTCCTCGGACTGGCGACCTATCTGGATGACGATTCGATTGCGGCGGGTGAACGCCGCTCTCAGGCGATCAATCAATTGCGGACGGCCGTCTACCATCTGCAATCCACCGCCCGTCTGCAAATTCGACAATTGCAGTTCTGCCAGCGAATTGATGGCTTCGGCGACTATGAACGCTTCTCACAGGACCTCTTCCAACCCGGGGAAGAGGTCCTCGTGTACTGCGAGGTCCGGAACTTCCACAGTGAGCCGACAGAGCAAGGGCTGTATGAATCGCGACTGCGTTCAAGCCTGCAGTTTGTCCGCCAGGGGGAGGAACTGGTGGTCGACCAGAGCACGTTCGAGGCGACACGGGATGTCTGCCGCGCCATCCGCACCGACTACTACCACGCCCATCGACTCGTAATCCCACCACTCACACCGGGCAAGTACGAACTCCGCATGCGGATTGAGGATGAGTTCACCGGTAAAGTCGCGACGGAAACGATGTCGTTTACGGTACGATAGCGTGCGTCCGGCAGGGCGCGGCGACCACTTAGTCAATTTGGCCCGATCCCGCGAGACTGTACGTGCCGCGTGTCACCCGACCGAAGTCGGTGAACAACGGACGTTCACCGCCCATGATGCCCACCTGCCAGGTGCGGGTGTTCTGGTAGAAGGTCGCGATATCGACAATCCCATCGCCGTTGAAGTCACCAACCGTACTGAGGCTCGCAGCGGCTGAGGTCCTACCGAAGTAGCGGTTCTCCAATCGCGTTCCGTTCGACAGGCTGCCCCACCACGCGCCGGTGTTCTGACGTCCAGCGATGTCGTCGAGTCCATCACCGTTGAAGTCACCAACAACCACGTTGGACCATGTCTTACTGGCATCCCAGCGAGTGGCAAAGCGGAAATCGAAACCGGTCGCTGTCCAGGCACCGATCCAAAGTTGGCCATTCGAGTTGACCAGGACTGGGTCCGAAGTCCCCACGACATTCTTGCGGGCGATGATGTCGGTCCGCCCATCCCCATCGAAGTCACCGACGTTGAAGTCGAGCCAGCTGTGGTAACCAAGATTGCCGCCAAAACGCGACTCGAATCGCGTGGAACTCCCCATGCCAACGATCAGATCGCCGTTACCGAGCAGGCCGATCAGATCATCACGACCATCGCCGTTCACATCACCGGAACGGAACTGAGCGTCTGGCGTGAGACCGTAGTTCGTACCGTACTGTTCAACGAACCGGACCGCATTGGACTTGGCGATCCAGATGGCTCCATTCGCCTTCTGAGCGGCGACATCGTCGAGTCCATCGCCGTTGAAGTCACCCACAGCCAGGATCTGCCAGCCAGCATCCTGCTTCCATTGCCCCCAGTTCTGCAATTGCAATCCAGATCCATTCGACAGGCCGACCACCCATTTGCCGTCGGCTCCCAATCCGACCACATCCATCCTGCGATCACCATTGAAGTCGCCATAAGCGAATTGCCAGTCACCGCTGTACCAGGAAGCCTTCGAACTGGTGATGCTGCTGCCATCGGACAGGCCGATCTGGAACGAATTGAATGTGCGTCCCGCTTCCGTTTGGCGGTTGAGCAGAATCACGTCATCTGGTGTGCGCTGACGGAATGCTCCGCTCAGGTACAGATTGTCAATCCGGATGGCACCGAGGCTTGGCCCGGCCGAGTGGGCGGAGAAGCGAATCAGCGTTGGGCCAGTCAGTTCGTGACCAAACGACCGGGTCACCTCCGTCAACTGCACGACATATCGCTGCTTGACGCCGGTCGCATCGACTAGAGAACTGAAAGTCCGCACGGCCACCCAAGTGTGGCCCCCATTGTTGCTGACCTCGACGAGTCCATCAATCACAGGGTCCTCCAGGCCAACCGCCAACGTGGCCTGGAATTGCAGGGCCAAGTCGGTGTACTGACTCAGGTCGACTTCCAATGTGGCACTAACACCAGACCCTTGGGTATCTGTCAGAATCAGTTGTTGAGTGCCACCGTCTGGAGTCCCGAGAACGGCAACATTGTTCCCCTGAGACGTCCATTCCGAACCGAGTGGACCGTTCTCAAACGTGTTGAAGTACACATACTCCCGCACATCGATATGGACGTTGATGCTGATGGTAAATGGGACGTCAGCAGAGTCGCTGACCGTGACCACAAGGTCATATGCGTGCCGATGGTCGAAGTCGAGCTTCGAGCGGTCGGCGACAGTGATGACACCAGTCTCCGAATCAATCGCAAAGACACCATCCACATTGCCACTAAAGATCCCGAACTGCAGGGTCTGGAATCGATCGGGATCGGTCGCAGTGACCTGCCCGACCTGATGGCCGACGCTCACCTGATCCATCACCGAGAAATTGAATGTGTCGAACGTAGGAACCGGCGCCTCGTTTCGATCGAGAACCTTGACTGTCACGAATACCTGCTCAACGCTCGAGTTGCCGTCAATCACGGTGACCTCAAGCTCGAACACAGGATGCGATTCAAAGTCCAGCAAGGTGTTATCATTAACGATCAGGATCCCTTCGGAATCGATGCGGAAGGTGTTGCCATCGTTGCCGTTGACAATCGAGTAACCCAATGGCGGGACCGACAGCGAACTCGGAACCTTGCCGACCCGGAAGTCAACCCGCTCCTGTTCGCGAACCAGGAACGATGGCGCGTCAATCAGGTTGTTCAGCGAAACCGTGACTGTGGCTGTGCCGAACAGCTTGGGATTTCCTGAATCAGTCGCTTTGACCTGCAGTTCAAAGGTGGGCCGAATTTCGTAGTCGACCCACTCGGTCGCTGCTACGGTGATTTCGCCCGTGAGGGGGTCGATCTGGAATGCGCCACCGAAGTTGCCGCCAATGATCGAGTAAGTGATGGTTTGACCGGGATCAGGATCGGTCGCGAAGACCGTACCGACCGGTGTGCCATTCGGCGAGTTTTCATCGAGCGAGAAGAATGCCGCTGGGAGCACGGGCGGGCGGTTGAAGATCGACAGGATCTCGACCTGATAATCTTCGACTTCCCCGTTCGCCGCCGCACCGGTCGGACCAGTCACGTCGGCAGCCGTCGCGGCAATGCGGAAGCGGGCGAACGTCGTGCCGACCGCAGCCGTCGCCGGCACAGCGAAATCGACGATGTTGACTCCGGCTGTGAGAACGACATCTGTGATCACCTGTTCGCCAGCGTCGAATGTCCCATTGCCATCGAGATCGAGCCAGGCATCGAGCACACCACCGGTGTCCGATGTGATCTCTGCCTGCGACGTATGCCCCGGTGCGATCGCGGTCAGGATGAAGACGCCATCTTCATCGTCGTCCTTGAATCCATCGTCGCCCAACGCATCTACGGAGACAAGGGCATCGCGTTCAATGTCACGCAGCGAGCCGAGCACCGGACCGGTCCCAATGTGCCGCGCCCCATTGTTGGCCAGCGACGTGCCATAGGAGTCAGGAGCATCGCCGAAGTCCGATGTGGCCGAGGTCAGCACGGTCAACTGATAGTCTTCGACTTCTCCATCTGCCGCAACACCAGCCGGGCCATCAACCCGGGTCGTGCTGATGCGGAACCGGGCGTAGGTGCTGCCATCAGTATCATCGAAGGCGCCGATCGGCGCGGTCACCTGAATGGTCACGAGGCCATCCACCGACACCGCCTGATCGATCACATCTTCACCAGCGTCATCGAAGTCGCCATCGCCATTCCAGTCGAACCATCCACGAATGGTGGCCCCGCCTGAGGCTCCGGTCACTTGGAACGAAACAGTGCCAGCAGTCCCTTCACGCAGGGCAGGGATGGTCACGCCATCTTCATCGTCACTGCTGACGAGGTCGTCCTGCTGAGCATCGAGCGATGGCTTGCCATTCGATTCGAGATCCTTGAGCACCCCAAAGATCGGCCCACCAGGCCCATGCTCCGCCCCGCCAGATTCCTGCAACGTCAGGTAACTATCCGGAAGATCCCCATAGTCCGCCTGATCAAAGTTCAGGCTGCCCAAGTGATCGAGCGGGCGTCCAGCAAGTGCCGACAAAGTCGAGCCGTCCAATGTGAAGATCGGTCCGTCATCGGGCAGCAGCGTGGCCCCGGTCCACACGGCTGCCGAGTTCCCCTGCGACTCGCCATTGCGGCCAAGGTAACCGAGCGGCACTGCGCCGGAGTTCACCGAAGTCGATCCAGGCGTGACGGTCCCGCCACCGTTCGTGCGGAAATTGATTTCCCCGTAGGCGAAGTCCGCCGTATCCCCGTCGACATATCCGACGGCATCAATGATGTCCCATGAATTGAACATAGTGCCGTCGCCCACACCATCGTTGTTGGCATCAATGTCGCCGCCCAGCAGAGGCTTGGCCGGGGCTTTCATCAGGAAGTATGTCTGACTGCCATCTTCCAGATTGTTCTCGCTGAAGCCAAGAATGGAAACACGACCACTGCGCCAGCCATTCCCCAGGGAGACCACCTTTGTGGCCTCAGAATCAACAAGTCCGGCCGCTTCGTACGGATTGCCATTCTGCAGCAGGATCAGATAGCCATTCGTACCGTACTGCAGGCCGCTCAGATCGTAGATCATCTTGACCACGCCGCCGTTCGCATCGCCGTCCACCATCACCAGGTACGTGCCTGGGGCAATGACGGTTCCCGGCTCACTGCGTAGCTCGATGTACTCCTTACCGGTATCATCGCCGTTGACGTCGAACAGGACTTCGTTGATCACCTGGGCAGGTCGGACTTCCAGCTTGTAGTCTTCCACTTCGCCGTTCGTCGCCTTGCCTGTCGGCGAAGTCACATCGTCCTGCAGTTCGGCGATCCGGAATCGCGCGTAGGTTGTTCCGGCGACGGCATTCAACGGCACATCAACCGTGAGGGTATTGGAACCCTGCAATACATCGGTGTCGATGAACACCTGCTCCGAAATGTCAAACGTGCCGCTGCCATCGAAGTCGATCCAGCCATCGAGCACACCGCCCGTCGCCGACGTAACCGTCAACGTCGCCCGCCGACCAGGAATAAGTGTATTCAGGAAGACCACTCCATCTTCGTCGTCCGTGCCAAAGCTGTCATCCGAATTCGCATTGACGCCTGGAATACCGTCGGTCTCCGTGTCGCGAACAGATCCAAGAATCGGTCCGACATCAAGGTGAGCAGGGCCATCGCTGGCTGAGGTTGTGCCGTACGAGTCTGGGGCGTCCCCATAGTCCGCGCGAGCGGCAGGTACGTCACCACTCACGGTGTAGAAACCGAGAGAACCGTAGTCGGAGAAGCCCAATGGCGGGTTCTGCTGATACGGTGGATTGGCCGGTGCCTCCACCTGATCGTTGGCGGGGTTATAGACATCGTCGCTGCCGACCCCCTCGATTCGCAGGTAGTAGTTCCCGGTTGTCACCGACGCAGAAATTGTCGCCCCGGCCTGATTCTTGGGATTCACCTGCGTGATCAGTGTTCCACTGGCATCGTAGATCGCCGCGAAGACATTCAGGTTCGGACGATCAGAGAACGTCGAGATGTCGAACGTGACCGTGCCGGTTCCGGACTCGAACCGGAAGTAATCAATGTCGGTGTTCTGTTCGATGATCCCAGTGAAGTCGATCTGAGTACCGTTGACTGGCGTTAGCACCGTGGCCGCGCCGCGTGAACTGCCGTAATCGTCGGGGCGGTAACCAAAGCCATTCTGGGTTGTGATGACGCTCAAGTCATCCTGTTGCCGACTGGCGTCAAAGTAGTCCCCAATCGACCATTGAGTGGTTGTCTTACCGAAAGGAGCCCCCATGATCGGCCCCCAGCCCTCCGCTCCAGTTCCGTGTCCTCCGTAATACTCCGCTGTGGATAACCCATCATGCAGCAGCCCCACGTTGTGCCCCACTTCGTGACTGATTGTCTCCGCCAGCGCAAAGATCCCCCCGTTGCTGCGGGTACCGTTGAACACATAGGCGGGATCGTCCCAGGGGCCATCAAACGAGCCGACAAAGGCGACACCGCCGCAGCCAGAACAGGCCCCGTTATTGTTGATGGTCATGACTGCGCGTGAGCCCCAGCGCGTGTCGCCGCCACCAGAATTGATCAGGTCTTCCACTGGCGGTTCTTCGGTGGTGACGTTCACGTCGAACGGAGCGAAATCCTCCGCAACCATCTGCCAGATGCGCTGGATATTGTTCAATTCCTGACTGCTGAAGGACGTCAGGTCACCATCGGTATCGTAACCCAGGTGGGTGAGCACCGGATCATTCGGATTCGTGTTCCACACCCCATTGGTCGTGAAGCCGTTGAAGTCCAAATAGATCGTGAAATTCGAATCCGGCTTGCTGTGCAGGAAGAATGTGTCCGCATCGTCGATTCCCGATTCAGTCAACCAGGCTTCTTCGGGAACATCCGAGAATTCTTCAATGTAAGGATAGTGATCCTCGTGATCACCATGGTTGGGATCGTGTTCGTGGTCGATCTCGGGAAGATCAAGACTGCCCACCGCGCTGAGCAGCAGTCGATCTTCCAAGCCTTCCAAACGACTCAGCGAAACTCCGTACCACAGCGAGGCCTTGCGGCGGCGGGGGGCGAAGAGACCAAACATGGGGTAACTCCAATGACTGAGCAGATGACCGAATGGTGGTCAGATGGATCGGGATTCATTCGCCCAAAGGGCGGAAGACTTCGACTTGGACAACATGGCGCGCGAGAGGACTCCTCGCAGCAACAAAGTCTGCAGGCTATCACAGCCACAACTCCGTTGCACTTGAATTCCAACGCAATACTGCACATGCGTATCCATCCTGAATGGCATGCACTAACCCCTAACCCTTCGGCTATATCAACCGCTGTAGACCAGAGGCAAATCTTTTCCGCAGACGGAATTCGACAATGTCACCCCAATTTGTCCGGCTTGCCCTGTCGTTTCAATCTCACCGTGTCACTCGTGACGATTGTTCCGGCACGGGACACGGCAGACTCCCGTACATCGCCGTGGTCTAAGCGCGCCTGCCCGTCACATTCACTCCGCTCCCAATCAGCAGATTCCCTTCGTAAACGAACTGGTACAACCGACCTTGTTTCTCGGGCGGCAGGATCTTCAGGTCGACGTAACCAGCTGACGTGAACCAGTCACACAGTTCCTCGACAGTGTGATGATGCTGATACTGTGGCGCGTACCAGTCGAAGGTATCGCACACGCGGTTTTCGTAGCTGGGATGGGCACTGAAGTTGACCACCTTGTTCAGCGTGCGATTGACCACCGGCAGCCCCCCCAGCCAGGCACCCCAGGTACACCAGCGTTCCAGTTTGTCCGGGTCCATGGTGATGGTTCGAGCACGCAGCGCATCGTTGATGCGTTCCTGCCACCACTGATTGCGACGATACAGCCACACCGAATACCAGCCGCCCGCTCGCGTCATCCGGGCGACGGAATCGAACACAGCCCTCGTGTTCGCATCATGATGCATAACCCCGATCGAGAAGACCCGATCGAACGATTCTTCAGCGAACGGCAGGCGCTTGAGATCCCCCTGAATCAAATGCACGTTCGGCAGATGTCCACACAGCTTCGCCGCTTTGTCGACGGCATGGGTGTAATCAATCCCAATCACTTCGGCGCCAGCTTCGCCCGCGACTTTGCAGTAGCGTCCGCCGCCACAACCGGCATCGAGGATGCGTAGCCCGTTGAGTTTCCCGAGATCGAACCCGGTCTTCGCCTGAAACGTCACCCGGTCTTCATCGTCGTGAAAGACCTCATACCGAGTCCATTGCCGCCCAAAACTCTCCAGATGTTCCGCCTGCGTGAATCGTGGAATGCCATTCCGGACCGGAACGACGACATCGCTTCCGGCGACCTGTAACTGCGTCCCCGCTGAATCCCAGACGAGCGGCTGCCCGGACTCGGGGGCGATCAATTCCATCGGGAAAGAGGTGGTATCAGGCATGATCATGACTATTGGCGAACTGGGACGCTGCGCAGTGTAGGTGATCGACGATCACGGGGCACGGCAAGTCTTCCGTTGCGAGAGGTGCCTACGCCAAGTGCTCCAACCGGGTAATGATCCCCGCCCAGCGATCGAGTTCCGCCACGCCGAGGCGATGTGGCGTATCGTATGAGCGAGCGAGCCAGGTCATTCCACTGAGCAGTACGTTGCTGTGATCGAGCACCCTGATCAGACGGTGCTCCTGATCGGACAGTGGTCTGATGGTTGCGTATTCCGCCAGTGCGGCGTCCCATCGCGACCAGTCGTTGCCCCACAAGCTGCCGAGCAGTCGCGACAGATCAGTCGCGACATGATCGGTGCGTGTCGCGGCAGCATCGAGCAGGCCGGTGACGTCGCCGTCGGACAGCAACACATGCGCATGCCACAAATCGCGCCAACAGGGATGCAGCCGAAACGATTGCTCTCGCAGCGCTTCCAGTTTCCGCTGAATCACCGGTCCCTGATACAGGAACTGATACAGCATCCGGGCCTGGAGTGCCGGAACACGTTCGATCGGGCCGCAGACTTCCGCTGCGTCATCGGGCGGGAGAATGAGCAGGCCCTCTTGTGACTTGATCGTGGCTGTTTCCAATCTCGCTAGCCGGTCAGTTGACCAGCGATTCAGGAAGGCGATGCGTTCTTCAATGCTGGGCGATGGTGCCGTCCGGGCGATCAACGGATCGTCATCCCCATCCGGTTGGTACCGTTCGCAGGTCAGGTGCATTTGTGCCAGCCGTCTCATCACGGGTCGCACAACATCGACCTCGCAACCAATGGTCAGTGGCGCACCGGGCAGCCAAGGTTCCAACTGCCAGATGCGGTCGCCACCACGCATGACCGTCAAACCGCTCTCCTCAACGGGAATCGGCACCGCAACGGGAAAGCCAGCGTTGTGCAGCGCGGCGAGAAACTGATGCAGCGACCGCAGTCGATCGAAGTCCCGATACCCAATTGGCCATGCCCGCAGCGCGTACGTGCTTGCTGAGGCTGACGAGGTAACGCGAAACACCTTAGCCCCACTGAAACCGCCAGAGACCGGCGAAAGCTGGACATCGGCTCCGACC
The DNA here is from genome assembly GCA_020426425.1 of Planctomycetaceae bacterium. Lineage (GTDB taxonomy): Bacteria > Planctomycetota > Planctomycetia > Planctomycetales > Planctomycetaceae > JACKHO01. The sequence goes on from JAGQQB010000004.1 coordinate 19,085, forward strand.
TGTCGCGGCCAGATCCGCGGCAATGCCGAGGCGAGTACAGTGAGGTCAAGTGACGTGGTCATCTCAGCAGCGCGAACACGAGAGCAACCGGAGGGTGCATCTTCGTTGATGAATGGTGCGTCTGGTTCCCGAATTCGACGATGATGCATGACGCGGTGCCGTTCCGGCGAAGTGACGCACCGACATGCACGCCGACGACGTACCCTATAACTCATTGACCATAACGAACGGTTTGCAGTTCGCAACGGTCAGGAGGTGTGGCATTCAAAACAACGAAGCTCGCGCGGCAGACTCACTCTGGACAGTCCCGTCGCAACTCCGCACACTGACGAGTAACCGCAGGGTGCATCATCGTTGATGAATGGTGCGTCTGGCTCCCGAATTCGACGATGATGCATGGTGCGGTGCCGGTCTGGCGAAGCGTGAGGACGTGTTTGTCGGAGTCACGGCGTTGACCTACATTCGGCGATCATGGCCCCAGGCGATCGCACATGCCGACATCGCTGGGCGGCCCGATTGCCCATTCAGCAATCGTCGGACGAAGCTGACGCAACGTACGACTTGTGCAACAGCGTCAAGAGACACAGACAACGACGAACAAAGACCATCAACACACCTGTCGATCAACCAACCTCTCACCTCCCCCCCCCTACCACTCCTCCTCATCCCAAGACCACGCTCCGTCGCGGCCGGTTTCGTAGTGGTAGACGTAGGTTTGCATGGCAGGCGTGAGCGGGGGGTGTTGTTCGGTGAGGCGGAACCAGAGTTCCGATTCGAGAGTCATGCGGGCGACGAATTCGAGGAAGGACTCGCTGCAAAAGCGGATTTTCTCGTGCAGCTGATCCCACTCCGTCTCCTGCAGTTCCTCAAAAGTGCTGAGCGCCGCGACCACGCAATGGCCAAAGTCGTTGTGGAAGTAGACCGCCCACTCGGCACTCCCCTGAGAGTCGATGAAGAACGGCAGAAACCAGCCCCCCATTTCTGCTGGGGCAGCGCGGAGTTGTGGACGGGTTTCGTAGCTGCAATCGGTCGGCGAGCGGAGACGCAATTGAAGTTCGCGGTCGAACAGGAACGTCAGCAGTTCAGCGGGTAGCTCCACGCATGCCTCCCGGGCAGCCGCGATCAGCTCGGCCCGGCCCAGTTCGTATTCATCGAGACTGGGGAACCTGTCGGCCGACCAACGGGAATCGTAGGTCTCTGCTCGGGGCCACAGGTGAATCCACTGGAATGTTTCGTCGCGCAGAGAGTCTGGCAGCGAGGGCAACGAGCGATAGTGAAACGTGCCGTATGTTGCTTCAGCGCGGCGATAGCCGGGGAGGTCGACCGAGATCCAGGCTGGCGGAAAGGGATAGGCGTTGATCAGCCGCCGTCCTGCCCAGTCCATGGTCCACTCTGCGCGTGTCGGACGCAGCAACTTGTCGTCGAAGCAGTTCGGCCCGATGGAAGCGCCGCAAGCCGGACAGGGGAACAGGGTTGAAGAATTCCAGTCGAACTGATGCGAACGACGATCAAGCCGATCCAACTCGCCATACAGCGTGTCGCACTCGTAGCAGACAACCATGCGGTGCCGACACTGCGGACAGCAGAGCGGCGCGAGTCCTTCGTTCCCGCAGCAGGAGAAGTAGCGATGGTCGAGATCGATTTCGTGGATGTAGTCGGACATGGGGTGTTGCAATGCGAGTCAATTCGCGAGGACTGGCGTGCATACAGGCTGCGAACCGAGCCAGCGTAGGCAACCGCTGCAGGATCGCACACGCGACCGGTGTCTGGCAACAAACCGAGCGACGTTCAAGGGACCAGTTTCCATTGCCGGTTGGCGTATCCGTACTTGCGTTTGATCGCGCCGGCTGGACCGCGCAGTCGTCCATTGCCTGTCATCGCCCCGTTGTCGAAGACATACCACACGCTCAGCTCACCAGCGCCTGGGGCCAGTTCGTTGATGGTGACCTCGTAGTCCCCCTGAGCATTGATCGGGGCGACGAAGTGCTTTGTCCAGTATTCGCCGGGCTGCAAGTCCGAGTGGTTCGCCACGACGGCAAACGCGGGCCTGGGATCGGCGGCAACCTGACCCCGGACACGAATGCTCTTGTTCTGACTGTCGATCGTGACCTTGGGGTCAGCAGCATTGGGTTTGGGCAGCCCCCCTCGCCCATCTTCGATTCCGCGAAACGCGGGATGCCGACAAATCATCGCCGCCGCCGCCTCACTCAAATAGGCCTCGCGCGGCTGCTGTCCGGTGACACGTCGATAGTTGAAGTGAGTGGGCCCCATCAGCGTGTTCCCAGATTTATCCGCATCGCGGGGACCGATGTGCGGAAGCTGAAACGCGTGGCCCAGTTCATGAATCATCCCTTTGAGGGTCAACTCCACCAGGAAGGGGCTGCCGAGCGGTTCAGCGAGATCAATCTTGCCGGGATGGGTCCCGAAGTTGCAGACCGACCAACCACCAGTCGCCGGATCAAAGCCCCCACGATAGTCGGCGAAGCGTTGTGGAGGATCCCCCTTGTAGACGAACACCCACCAGATCTGACGCGAGTCATCCAGCGCCAACTGCGTCCGTGCGGCCGCAATCGCCTCGACGCGTAACGATGGCTTCTCGTATGCGGCGGCGTTCTGCTCTCCGCGAACGATTGTGAACACGGCATGCCCCTGTTCATCGAACACAAAGGGAGAGACATGCCCTTCATGTCCCCAGCGTTTGAGTCCATCGAGAAAGAACTGCTCTGTGTACTTCACCGTTTGATCAAGCCGCTCCTGATGACCGACAGGCGCCTCCAGATCAGCCGGAACGAACAGGATCACGCGGACCTTGCAGATCTCCGCCAGACCGCTGGCGGCGAGCAACTGCACGAAACAAATGGACAACAAGACTCGATGCATGAGACGCCCCCTCGGGTGATCGTTGATCCGCCGCACGATGCGGTAACAGAATGATTGTCTGGTCGACAAACGAATCTCGGCAACGTAGAAGCCAGAGTCCGTCGACAACGACCGTGCCACAGCGCATGCTGCCGACACATCTCTTGTTTACCTTCACCGGGCAGCTTAGCCGCGCAGGGAGACTTCCGCGAGTTGGCGGGCGTGGGCGATCGAGGTGTCGAGCGTCATTTGAATGCGGACGCTCCACTTGCCTGCGTCATCTGCCACGACGTGCCAGTGCGGGACGACCGTGCTGCTCTGGTGGACCAACTCGAAGCCCCCTTCGCTCTGGCTGACGGTCTGAATCGGAAAGGTCCAGATGCCTGCAGGTCGCGAGAGATCGAGCGAGGCATCGAGTCCGAGCCATTCATCGACGAGGCCGAGGCGATCGGTCTCCGCGAGCGACTGCACGCTTTCCAGCGGTCCCAGTTGTCGACCGGTGACATCGTAGAAGTACCGATCTTCCTGCCCGGCTGCCATCGCTGCGAAGTTGAATTCGATGGCGAAGTGAACCGATTCGCCCGGCGGCAGTCCTTCGAGTTCGTACAGTGCTTCCAATTGTCCGCCAGCATCGGCATCAAGGGCGATGGTCTTCGTGAGCGTGACCCAGCGATCGCCACAACGGCCCTCGCGACGCATCACCGCTTCCACACGGCGAGCGGATTGACGCAGCCTGGTTTCGTACACACCGAGCACAAAGTCGCCGATGCC
>JAGQQB010000499.1 GCA_020426425.1 Planctomycetaceae bacterium
GACCTGCAATTCGAACCGATCGGCGAGCCCTGCTGCTACCACGTTCTTGGAGACGTAACGAGCAGCGTATGCCGCAGAACGGTCGACCTTGGTTGCATCCTTGCCACTGAACGCACCACCACCATGGCGAGCCATACCGCCGTAGGTATCGACGATGATCTTGCGACCCGTCAGACCACAGTCGCCGTGCGGGCCGCCGATTTCGAAGTTGCCGGTCGGATTGATGTGGTACTTCGTCGCGGCGTTGAGCAGTTCAGCGGGCACAGTTTGCGGCACAACCTTCGACAGGATGTAGTCCTTGATGTCCGCCTGCTTCACGCTGGGGGCATGCTGCGTCGAGACGACAATCGCGGTAATCGCCGCCGGTTTGCCATTCTCGTAGCGGACCGAGACCTGACTCTTGCTGTCGGGACGCAACCAGTCGACATCGCCCGACTTCCGCAGGTCAGTCAACAGATTCAGAATGCGGTGCGAGAGTGCGATTGGCAGTGGCATCAGTTCGGGGGTCTGATCGCAGGCATAACCGAACATCAGTCCCTGATCGCCAGCTCCATCAGCATCGACACCCATCGCAATGTCAGCGCTCTGCTCGTGCAGCCGGCTCTCAACGGTGCAAGTCGCGGCGTTGAAGCCAATGTCGTCACTGGTGTAGCCAATGTCCTTGAGCACTTCGCGAGCAACGGCTTCGAAATCGACCTTGGCGGCGGTCCGGATCTCACCGGCCATTAGCACGTAGTCGGTGGTGCAGAGGGTTTCACAGGCACACCGCGAGGTTGGATCCTGAGCCAGCAGGGCATCGAGCACGCCGTCGGACACTTGGTCGGAGACCTTGTCCGGATGGCCCATGCTGACCGATTCGCTGGTGAAAATGAAACTCGACATGTCTTTCCTCGTTCAATCAAATAGTCACTTCAGTCAGGATCCTGACCAACGTTCAAAGAGTGATCAACGTCTTGGACGCGATCATCAAGCCAGACCGTGGCTCAGGGCAAGCCAGTAGTCTAGTCGCGGTCGTGACAGCAAACCACCCAGCAAGGGCGATGTTGGCAAGAATTGATCGGGTTGCACAAGTGATGATGGCGCTAGGGACTTGCAACCTGGCTTCACAAACCCGCTCGGTGAGCCCAGCTGTTGGCGAAGCACTGAACGGGCGCGTCAAGGAACGAACAACTTCCCGAATCCTTACACCGGCTCCCACGCCGGTCGAGCCAAACGCCGAGCGTTTGTCAGGCAATGAGTTCGTCGATCACCGTGCCATGGATGTCGGTCAACCGATAGTCCCGACCAGCGTAGCGGTAGGTTAACCGCTCGTGATCGAAACCCAGCAGCTTCATCAGCGTGGCGTGCAGATCATGCACATGCACCCTGTTCTCGACCGCTTTGAATCCGAATTCATCGGTCGCTCCATGAACATAGCCCCCCTTCACGCCGCCACCGGCGAGCCACATGCTAAAGCCCCAGTGATTGTGATCGCGTCCGTTCACCTTTCCGGCGTTCGCTCCCGGGGTCGGTAATTCGACGACTGGCGTCCGCCCGAATTCGCCCCCCCACATCACGAGTGTCTCCTCCAGCAGTCCGCGCTGTTTGAGATCTTTGAGCAGCGCTCCCAGCGGCTGATCGAGTTGCTTCGCGAGTCGACGATGATTCTGTTCCAAATCATCATGATTGTCCCACGGCTGCCCTTCCCCGTGCCACAGTTGCACAAAGCGGACACCCCGCTCCACCAGCCGGCGAGCGATCATGCATTGCCGGGCATGGACGCCGGTGCCGTACATCTCGTGAATGTGCTTTGGTTCATGCGAGATGTCGAACGCATCGGCCGCTTCAATCTGCATCCGATAGGCCAACTCGAACGATTGAATCCGAGCTTCCAGTTCCGGATCAGTTCCGCGTTGGTCAAGATGCCGTCGGTTCAACTCCTGCACCAGATCCAGCTGCTGACGCTGCCGGTCGAGCGGCAGCTTCTTGTTCCGGATGTTCTCGATCAGCTTCTCTATGTCCTGATGCTGCGTGTCGATGTACGTCCCCTGGTAAACGCCCGGCAGAAACGCCGAACGCCAGTTGGCCGACTCGGTAATCGGGTACCCATTAGGACACATCGCGATAAAGCCCGGCAGGTTCTGGTTCTCAGTCCCCAGTCCGTACGTCACCCAACTTCCCATGCTCGGGCGGGGCAAGCGACCTTCGCCGCAGTTCATCAGCATCAGCGAGGGTTCGTGGTTTGGCACATCGGCGTACATCGACCGAATGACGCACATGTCGTCGATCGACTCCGCCACATGCTCGAACAGTTCACTCACTTCAATCCCGCTCTCGCCGTGCTTGCGGAACTTGTACGGCGATGGCAGCGCGGCCCCGGTCTTGCGTTCGGTGCGAAGATTCTCGGTGGGCAACGTCTTGCCGACGTATTCCTGCAGCAGTGGCTTGGGATCGAAGGTGTCGACCTGCGACGGCCCCCCATTGCAGAAGATGTGAATCACATGCTTCGCTTTGCCAAGAAAGTGCGGATCCTTGGGGGCCATGGGGGAAATGCTCGCTTCCGCCGATCCCGCCAACTGGTTGCCAACCAGCGCCGCCAATCCCAGTTGCCCCAATCCACAACCAGAACGCCGCAACAACTCACGTCGGGATAGAGGGGGAAG
>JAGQQB010000500.1 GCA_020426425.1 Planctomycetaceae bacterium
AAGGGTTGTCACTTGGTGAAATGTTCAAGGATGTCGGTATTCTCGGTGGTCTCGTCGTCTGCTACCTGCTGGCCCTGTTCTTCGGCGGAATCCTCGGGCCGCTGGTTGGCGGCGATGCACAGATCGCGACTTACATCGGATATGCGATCGGTGCCGCTCTGCTGGTGGTGATCGCCCTGATTACGAATTTCTCCATGGGCAGTTGGTTGTTGTTCGTTCTGTTTATCGTGCACGCGTTTGTGGGCGCGGTTGAGCTTGGAACGGACGGCTGGATTCAGAACATCACCGGCAACCTGTTGACCTCCGAACAGGGAAAGATCCTGTTCGTATTCACTTCAGCCGTGATGTTCGCGTTGCGGTTCTGTGCCCACTGGATCGAGAAGAACCTGGGGTTGTCCCCGGTCGCTTTGCTTCTTGTGTGTGCTGTTCTGGCCTGCATTGGGCTCAACCTCACCAGCATGGTGGAATCGTTCGGCATGGCAATGCTGGCTCTGACGGTCTACGGCGCTTGGGAAGACGTTCTTCTGGCCCACGATGTTGGCCGTGGCGAGTGACCGTTTTCCAAGAACTGGTGCTGTCGCCATTAGCATCATGGGGGGCATTGGCATGATGTCAGCTGGATTGATTGGCTCGCCCGGGTTGGGCTACTTCAAGGAACGCTATTCGGCGGAAGAACTTCAGAAAGCCGATGCCCAATTGTTCGAAGAGTACAAGGCGAATCAGACGAGTTCCTTCTTGGTGTTCCCTGAAGTGACTGGACTCGATCCTGGAAAACTGAAGAAGATCGACGATTCGTTGGCTGAATTGCGCAAGGAAACGCCAACGGCGACGGTCGCCAATCTGCCGCTCTCGGATCAGAAAGTTGTCAAGGCATCGATTGATGGCGCACGGCGTACCCTCGTGACCGACTCCGCGATTCCGGCGGCGATGGCGGTGATCTACCTGCTGTTGCTGCTGTACTTCAAGTCGATCGGTGGCTACAAGCCGGTCACCATCAGCGACATGGCCGAGCATGGCGAGCATCCGCTCGATCCACCGACCGCCGAGTCGTGATCGACGTCTGATCGCAGCTCGCAACGACAACACAGCCCGCCCCGTTTGAGAACGTGGCGGGCTGTGCTCGTTGAGGCGTTGAGCAATTTAAGGGGCGAGGCCCCTCGTTGAAGGTTCGATCTCCAGTAACCCGAAGCGTTAGCGAGGGATGGTACGTCATGGCGATTCACGAATCCCTCGCTGACGCTTCGGGTTACCAGAAGTTTTCAAGCTAGACGCCAAGTCGCCCATACCCTCAACGCGGCGCAGCCGCCTCAACGGGGGCGAAGCCCCTTAAACGCTCAACGCTTCAACGAAAATCTCCGTCTTGCCCAGAATCTCGATTTCAAGGTAGCCTCCGCAGTGCTGGGGCAGGCAGTGATGTTTGTCCGATGAACACAATTGGAAGCGCGACTCCGCGTGGCATGTGGGATGCCGCCCGAGAGCCGGAAAGGCACGGATGCCATGTCACAGGAATACACACTCTCGCTCTCCAAGGGGCGTTTGCCCGTTACCGAAGGCCGGATCAGCGATTTCGCCGATGATCCCATCGTCTGTATGCGTCGGCTCTGGGCACGGCACGGCGATGTCTGTGCTCTGCAGGAAGGGAATCAGCGGGTCTACTTCGTCTTCGGCCCGGAATACAATCATCAGGTCCTCAGCGATGCGAGCCGGTATCACTCCCGCTTCTTCGCCGCGTATGGACCCCGTCGGTCAGCTCAGCGGCGAGTGACGTCGGGCCTGCTTACGATGAACGGCGAAGAGCATCGTCGGCATCGTCGGCTGGTCCAAGGGCCGCTGCAAAAGAAGGCGATCGTCGCCTATCACGATCAGGTCGCCGAGGTCTCGGAAGATCAGTTCAGTCAGTGGCAGGCGGGGGAAACCCGCGACATCGCTTCCGGCATGACGCATTACATGCTGCGACTGACGTGTGCGATTCTGTTCGGCATGGATCATCCTGAAATGGCCTATCGGGTCGGCGAACTGACCGAACGCTGGGTCGGCCTCAATCACACCGTGGGGGCGGGCGCCTTCACCGGGAGCGTGGAAGCCTCCGAGGCGTATGATCAATTGCTTGATTCCGCCGCCGAACTCGAAGCGGCGGTGAAGGAATTGCTCGCCGTGCGTCGCGCGAGTGGCCTGGGGAACGACATCCTCTCGCTGCTCATTCGCGCTCACGACGACGAAGGAGGCATTAGCGATGAACAACTCGTCGGCCACGTGACGGTGCTGTTCGGGGCCGCGCATCTCACCTCGGCCCACACGCTCGCCTGGACACTGTTCCTGCTGGCGCAGCATCCCGAAGTGATGCAGGAATTGAGCGAGGAGTTCGACACTGTCCTCGGTGGCCGCACCCCAACCCCGGACGACCTCGACAAGTTTCAGGTGCTAGACCGGGTGATCAAGGAGAGCATGCGGGTGTTGCCCGCTTCGGCGTATGTGCAACGGCTGGCGGCGGTGCCGTTGGAACTGGGGCCGTTCCAACTGTTGCCTGGTTCGGTCGTGGTCTTCAGTCAGTTCATGACGCATCACATGCCGGAATTGTACGATCAGCCAGAGCGGTTCATTCCCGATCGCTGGAAAACGATCAGCCCCTCGCCGTACGCGTA
>JAGQQB010000501.1 GCA_020426425.1 Planctomycetaceae bacterium
GATTGATTTGGCCGGGGGGCGCAACCGTCAGTGACCTTTTTTCTTTCGAGTAGTGACGCGGAAGTACGAGTCTCCATGTTCGGAGGCGCTCAGCGCCGTTCCGCAGTCCGATTTCCAGCCCAGCGCTTCCAGACGCAGCAATTCGTTGGTGGCCGTCCCCAGATCCTGTCCAGAGTCGATGATCTCAAAACGAACCTCGCCGAATTTCTCCAGTTGGCGATGCCCTTTTCGCAGGCTGCGTGCGCGACCAATCGATGTACTGGTGACGAGCCGATTCGGTCCAGCGGTTCGTGGGATCAGTGACGCCCGCTCGTACTTTGGTCCTTTCCACACAGGGACATTCCACTCGTCCGCCGTGGCGAACAGGGCAGCGAATGTGGGGCTGTCCACTGGCGCCTGTGAGAATTCCATCCCATGCCAGGGATGGCGCCCCCGCATCAGGAAGTCCCACAACGCATCGCTCGCGGTATAGGCCTGATTGCGTCGCAGCAGCAAGCCATCGAGAAATGTATGCTCAGTGGACCACAACCGAAGATGTGGCAGCGGCAGATACTTTGTTGAAAGAGTCGCTTCCAGGACCGACAAGCCCAGCAGTTGCGAACCACTCCAGATCAGCAGCACCTGCGGCGGTGTCGCTGATCGCAAATGCAGCGCTGCGGCACGCACATGATGCAGCGAGCAGAAGGGATTCCCGTCCAGTGCATGCCGCTCCAGGTCGAGCCAAGCGTCGAACTGCGCGTTTCCCAATTGCGCGAACGGGACCAGCTCGACATCAATTCCGGCAGCGGTGTGATGTCGGTGGGGGGCAGACTGTGATGACGGTGGGGACGACATGCAGGGGCAGGGGTCAGGTGTCGGGGGACCGACGATCGAGGACTTAGGAACGAGGATCTAGGGCACGGGATGGATCTGCACGCAGCATGTGAGACAGACGAGTCGCACGACCCTACTCCCTACCGTCCACTCCCTACTCCCCACGTACACCCTAGTTCGCGATTCGTGGCCAATCGTGCGGGACCTTGTTGCCAGGCAGCCACAGTTCCCCACAGCGCTTGCCTGACCGGTACGATCGGCACGGCGGGAGTCTTCGGACCGATGCACACAGGTGGCAAATCCTGAGCTTTTTCCTTGCTCTGGAGGGGGCTGGTCGATGAAGATGAGACGTGGCACTGTTGGACTTGTCAGTCCCGCCCTCAATCCCCTCGACGCTGTACTCCTCAATGCGGTTTGTCATTGGCCTTCTGTTCTGCGGCGCTTGGTTCGCTCAGCCTGTACTGGCGGATGTGGTCCGTCTGCAACAGGGTGGCGAATTGCGTGGCGAATTTGTGACGGAAGGGACGACAACTGCCGAAACCGCAATCGGAGTCACCACGCTCGATGGGATTCTGATTGAAGTCGCCCGGGCAGATGTCACCTTCTCCGAACAGCGGCCCCGGGTAGTCGAAGAGTATTTCACCCGACTGCGGGACTGTGATGGCACGATTCAGTCCCACTGGGAGTTGGCGGAATGGTGCCGATCGATGCGACTCTATCCGCAACGGGAAGAACGGTTGCAGTTCATTCTCGCACTCGATCCCGACCATGCCGATGCCCGCCGAATTCTGGGATACCAGAACTACAACGGGAAATGGATGACGCGTGACCAGTTCATGGAGTCACGCGGCTATGTCCTCTACAAGGCCAAGTGGATCACCCCACAGGAGCGAGATCTGCGCGAGAAGACGGAGGCCCAACGGGAAGCTGAGTCGGCCTGGATTCCCAAGGTCCGGTTATGGGTCGGCTGGCTGGAAGGGACCGATCCTGCCCGACGGCAGACGGCACTCGCTCAACTGCGATTGATCAACGATCCCGATGCTCTCTCCGCCGTCGCCCGGCTGATGCGCGAACATCGGCTACCCGTCGTGCGGCTGGAGTACATCACCATTCTGGCCCAGATGCCGCAAGGGAAAGGGACGCCCGGTCTGGTCGATCGTCTGCTGTACGACTCAGTCGCTGAGGTGCGGCATGCCGCGCGACAACAGTTGACGACCGAACATTACGCCGCCGCTGTCGCGCCACTGATCGAGGGGCTCCGCGCGGCGGACAACCTCGTCGTGCGTCGCGCCGCCGATGTCCTGGGCAACCTCAACGATCCCGCCGTCGTGCCCGCCCTCATTCAAGCGCTGGTCACATCGCATCGCGTGCAGGTGCCAGTCGCCTCGAATTCGGCCATCTCCTTTGGCCGGACCGCCGATGGTCGCGTCGGCAGCGTGAGCCCCGGACGCACCAGCCTGCCCCCGGAGATCGCCGGCATGCTTGCCGCTGGCCAGCTTCCGTACGGTGTGAACGTCGTCCCCTTCGGCCCTTCCACGCAACGTGTCCAACTCGTGACCGTGCAGGTGGAAGTCACCAACCCCCAAGTCCTCGACGCCCTCCGCAAGCTAACCGGCCAGGACTTCGGCTACCACGAACGCGACTGGCAACTCTGGTGGGCGCTGCAGCAGTCGTGAAAGCGTTGAAGGGCCTGCGGCCCTCGTTGAGCGTTCAAGACCCTGCGGGTCTCGTTGAGGCGTTGCAAGGATGGGTGGTCTTTCGATCACGTTCTGTTGAGGCTGGAGCGGAGGCGGCTCAGCATTTGGGACAAGCGTTCGGCGATGTCT
>JAGQQB010000502.1 GCA_020426425.1 Planctomycetaceae bacterium
TCCATTTGACCGGCTGCTCATTGCCCAATCGTTTCTCGAAGATGCGATCGTCGTTTCAAGAGACGAGCAGTTCGTCGCGTACGGCGTGCCGATCATTCACCCCTAATCCCTCGCCTCAATTCCGCACTCCCCGCTGCGTCAAATCCATGAACGCCTCATTCAGATGCCGCTGGTCACGGCTGAAGTTCACGATGGTGACGCCAGCGTTGAGCAGCTCCTGGAGCAGGGCGTTCGCGTGCGTCAATTCGGGATTGGTGGTGATGCGGAACTCGGGACGGCCTTCGACGGGATCGACTTTCAACACGCCGGTCAACGTGGTCACCCGTTCGATGAAACCTTCGGCAATGGTCGTCTCGGTCCGCAAGCGGAAGATGGGTGTTTCGGTCTGTCGTTCTAACAGGTCGTCCATCGCGCCGCAGAACTTGGTGTGTCCCCGGTCGATGATCGTCACGCTGTCGCACAGTTCGGCGAGTTCACTGAGGATGTGACTGCTGATGAAGATCGTCTTCCCCATCCGTCGCAGCTCGCGGAGGATTTCCATCAGTTCGATTCTGGCGCGTGGATCGAGACCGGAGGCCGGTTCGTCGAGCAGCAGCAGTTCAGGGTCGTTCACCAATACCCGGGCGAGGCTCACGCGCTGCTGCATGCCGCGCGAGAGTCCTTGGATCAGATCGTTCTTGCGGCCATCCATATCAGTCAGCGCAAGGACATCACCAACGATGCGATTACGGTCCTTCAGCGAGAAGCCGTACGCCGCCGCGAAGAAGTCGAGGTACTCGAAGACCGTCATCTGCCGGTACATGCTGAAGTGATCCGGCATGTAGCCCAGCCGACGGCGAATTGCTTTCACGTTGTCCCGGACATCGATGCCGAAGACGCGAATCACTCCCTGCTGTGGCTTGAGAAGCGTACAAATGAGCTTGAGCGTGGTCGTCTTGCCCGCCCCGTTCGGCCCGACAAAACCATGCAGCGAACCTGGCTCCACGGTAAACGTAATTCCGTCCAGCGCCCTGTGGGCCTTGAACATGTGTGTTACGTTCTTGATCTCAATAACCGGTTGCGAACTCATGGATCACTCGCGTTGGGTGGACTGCTCGAGGGAACGATAAAGTACAGTCAAGGCGTCTATACTCTACTCGACGATCGGCAACATCTCCAGCAACCCCGGCTGTACATGCTGCGTGACGATGGAGCCAATCAACGTCGTGGGCGTGACATCGTGAATGGCGATCTGAGCCAGGCTGCCAGCCAGACGAGGATTGCCATCGAACACGACTATCCGGTCACAGCGGGTACGACCGGTCAATTGCAGCACAGGCCCTTGCATGTGGTCCGCCCCGGAGAGTTCGATGAGTTGTTCCTCATCAGAAGTGTCGCCGACACCCGCTCCATCATGCCAGCCCGGCAGCGGTGCCGCGTCGAGTGCTTTCCCAGCCCGCTTACTCAGACCTTCGACCAGCACTTCCACTTCCTGGCCGATGAACGCGGCATTGTCTTCTTCGCTGATCTTCGTTTGCAGCGCGAGCAGTTCATTGTTGCGACGTTTCTTGACCTCTTCGGGAATGTCATCGGCATACAGCTCGAACGCCTTCGTTCCTGGACGAGGGCTGTACTTGAAGATGAAGCTGTTCTTGAAACGATACTCGGCGACCGACTGCATCGTCTTCTGGAACGACTCTTCCGACTCGCCACAGAAGCCGACGATGAAGTCGCTGGATACCGCACAATCGGGCAGATGCTTTCTGATGCGGGTCATCATGTCGCGATAATCGTCGGTCGTGTAGCCCCGCTTCATCTGCTTGAGCACATCATCGCAACCCGCCTGCAGCGGCACATGCAAATACCGGGCGACCTTGGGGAGTTCGCTCATCGCCTGCAGCAGATCGTCGGTCATATCCTTCGGAAAGTTCGTGACAAACTTGATCCGCAAGATGCCATCGACATCATGAATCAGCTGCAGCAAGTCCGACAGCCGGTACAGTTGTCCATCCTGAGTATGCTTGTAGCTATTGACCGTTTGCCCCAGCAGCGTAATCTCGCGGACGCCTTGGTCGGCGAGCAGTTGCACTTCGCGCAGAATGTCCCGTGGAGGACGTGATTGTTCGGGGCCGCGTGTCGTCGGCACCACGCAATACGTGCAGAACTTGTCGCACCCGATCATGATCCGCACATAAGCCTGCCACGGCGATGGACGCATCGAGGCATCACGCAAAGGATCGTAGCTCTCGAAACTCCCGGCGACTTCATCCCGCGATCCGTCGCGTCGCCCCAGCGACACGGCGAGTTGCTTCTTCCGCGTGCGACGAACTTCATCCACCAGTTTCGGAATCTCCGCCAATTGACCGGTGCCGACGACGAGATCGACATGCGGTGCTTTGTCGAAGATCAATCCCTGATCCTTCTGCGCCATGCAGCCGATCAGTCCGATCACCTGCTGAGGACGACTCCGACGCCCTCGCTTCAGCCGTCCCACCGAGCTGTACGTCTTGTGCTCTGCCAGTTCGCGTACGCTGCAGGTGTTGAACAGCACGGTATCTGCAGCGAACGGATCTTCGCACAACTCGTACCCCTGCTGCCGCAGCGCCGCCACGACCAGTTCACTGTCCAGCACATTCATCTGGCAGCCAACAGTCTCAA
>JAGQQB010000503.1 GCA_020426425.1 Planctomycetaceae bacterium
GAACGCATTCTACAAGCAGTACGACGACTTCATCGTCAACTACAACGAGAAGTTCGCCAAGCCGGGGGTCGCCATCATGGGTGAACTCCGCAAGCAGGAACTCATCACCAAGCAGGACTTCGACGAAGAGATCGAATGGACCTGGTTCTATCTGTGGCACCACGAAGGTCGCCGCGCACGTCACGGGGCATCGATGATGGCCCCGGACTACGCGCACTGGCACGGTATGTATGAGGTCGCCGAGCGGTTCTATATGGAGATGATTCCACAAGCCCGCGAGATTGCCGAGCATGCCGCCGAACATGGCAAGGCGGATCAGGCACAAGCGGTGCTCGACCTGATCGACGAACTTCTCGCCCGTCCGGAGCATGCGTGGTTCGAACAGGCGAAAAAGCTGGCGGATAGCGGAGCGGCTTCGATCGTTCCGCCCCCTGGTGCCGGAGGAGCCACGTCCGCTGAGGCGGCTAACACTGCTTCCGCCAGTGACAATGCGAAGCCAGCAGCTGGCGACGATGCGAAGCCGGCTGGGACTGAGGACAAGAAACCAGCTGGCGACGCGGACGCGAAACCGGCGACGGACGATGACACAAAACCGGCGGATGCGGCGGATTCCGCAGGCGGCACCACCGAATCGACTTCAACAGAGCCTGAGAGCACGACGTCAACCAGGGACGAGAAGCCCGGTTCTGCAGAGTAGTCCCGGCCGCCGCATGGACTCGTGCCTGGGGGGAGAGATCCGCTCAGTGCGAGGCATGTCGCACTGAGCAATATCGACACGAACAAGGGAGATCCGACATGGATCGGCGAGACTTCATCCGTGCGGCAGGGACTGCGATGTCGGCGGCCGCGGGACTGGGTTGTGGTACCGAGCCAGCATTCGCCGAAGGCGCCACCGAAGCAGCACTCGCGGGCGTCACCTGGGACAAAGCGCCCTGTCGCTATTGCGGCACTGGTTGTGGCGTGGAAGTCGCGGTGCAGGACAACAAGGTCGTCGCCGTACGTGGCGATGAAAAGAGTCCGGTGAATCGCGGGTTGCTCTGCGCGAAAGGTTATCACTTGCCAGGGATGCTCTACGGCAAGGATCGGCTCAAGTCGCCAATGCGGCGCGATGAGTCCGGGAAGATGGTCAAGATCAGCTGGGACGAGGCGCTGGATCTCATCGCCCAGAAATTTCAGGCCGCTCTCGATGAACATGGCCCCGATTCGGTCGGCGTGTATGGCTCGGGCCAGTGGACCATCTTCGACGGTTACGCCGCCATCAAGTGGGTCAAGGCCGGCATGCGCAGCAACAACCTCGATCCCAACGCCCGGCTCTGCATGGCCAGCGCGGTGATGGGGTTCGTCACGCAGTTCCAAAGTGACGAACCGATGGGTTGCTATGAAGATCTCGATGTCGGCGACGACTTCATCCTGTGGGGCAACAACATGGCCGAAATGCATCCGGTGCTGTTCAGCCGGATGCTCGAAAACAAACGCCAGAACCCTCGCGTCCGCATCGTCGACATCGCCACTCGCTGGACCCCCACGAGTGACTTCGCCGACATGTACATTCAGATTCAGCCAGGCAGTGATCTCGCGCTCGCCAATGGCATCCTGCATCTGCTCGTGGCCAACGGACAGATCAACGAAGCGTTCATCAACGAGAATGTCGTCTTCAAGCGGGGGATCGAGGATCTGGAGCAGATCGGTTACGGCTGCTACAACGATCAGATCGAGTCCTACGGATTCAAAGACGAAGCGAAGGACAGTTCGCTGGAGGAACTCAAGGAATTCCTCAAGGACTACACGCCCGAGAAAGTCAGCGAGCTGACCGGCGTCTCCGTCGCGCAGATCAAGGCCCTGGCGCAGATGTACGGCGATTCCTCGCGGGGAACCGTCAGCATGTGGTGCATGGGGGTCAACCAGCATGTGCGGGGCACGTGGATGAACAACCTCATCACGGACTTGCATCTGATCACCGGGAAGATCAGCCGACCCGGCGCGAATCCGTTCAGTCTGACTGGTCAGCCTTCGGCGTGCGGCACGGCCCGCGAGGTCGGCACGCTGTCGAATCGTCTGCCAGCAGATATGGTCGTCAACAACCCCGAGCATCGGGCGAAGGCGGAGGAAATCTGGAAGCTCGAACCGGGGACCATCAACCCCAAGCCGGGTTATCACACCGTCGACATGTTCCGGGCGCTCACTCGGGGCGACCTCAAAGCGCTGTGGATTCAGACCACCAATCCCTGGGTGACGTTGCCCAACCTCAATCGCTTCCAGCGCAAGCCGGGTGATGGTCGGTTCATCGTGGTGAGCGATATCTATCCAACGCCGACCACCGAGATTGCCGATCTGGTGCTGCCATCAGCCGCATGGATTGAACGCGAAGGGATGTTCGGCAATACCGAACGTCGCACTCAGCAATGGTTCAAGATGGTCGATCCCCCAGGAGAAGCGACCGAAGATGCCTGGCAGATCATGGAAGTCGCCAAACGAATGGGGATGGCGCACCTGTTCCCGTGGGCGGACGACGAGAACTGGCACGAGCAGATGTACGAAGAGTACCGTCAGTTCACGCTCGGCACCGGCAAGGATCTGGCGAGCTACCAACAGTTGACGCAGGAACGGGGCC
>JAGQQB010000504.1 GCA_020426425.1 Planctomycetaceae bacterium
ATTGATTGTGGCCAAACGACTGGTCGCCAGGATCTCGGCGGCGTCGCCAAATTGGTTCGCATGTTGCTGGACCTGCCTCAGCCAGGAAGGGATCCCGGCATCAGGATGCACCAGTTGCCGCAGACTGCCGCTGAGCGTTTGCAGTTTGATTTCGCCGAACCGCAACTCAGAAAGCTCGCGCATCAAATCGCGCGGCTGGGCAGGATCGATGTCCGATGCCGTATCGTCAGGCGGCCAGGGACGTTCATAGAACGGCAATTGATTCGCCTCGGCCGCGCGCCGATCGGCCGGGGCGACAAACAGCGCTGTCGGTTCCACCTTGGTTTCATCGCAAAATGTCTGCACCCAGATAGGCCAGTACTCCTCGTCCTCTGGCAAAAGGCATTGATTGAAAACAATGAGCACCTTCTTCTGTTCGGCTGCGGCTTTGCGAAAGAACTCCTTCACGGCAGCATCGTTGTACTTTTGCTGCGTGAGGACCGCGACGAGCACATCGGCCGCCTGCCGAATGTGATCGGCCCGCTCCCAGTTGACCTGGGCCACGCTGTCGACATCGGGCGTATCGAGGATGAGCAGGTTGTCCGGGATGTCGCTGGCATTCGCGTCGCCGATCTCCCGTTCGCGCCAGAACAGCAGATGCCGCTCATCATCGACCAGCGACTGCTCGGCGTTGTCCCAGGGCATGATGGTGAACCCAGGGAAGACTTCGGCGAGATCATGCGTCGCTGCAAACCCCGGCGGCAGAAGCACCGTGGCATGCTTCGTCCCCGACGCCAGCGGACTGGTCGCACTCGCCCGGAACCCGGCCAGGTGATTAAAGATCACACTCTTACCAATGTTCGTCCCCCCGACCACGGCGACGATCAGGTAGGAGTCATCCCCCAATTGTGGAATGAGCTTGCGTGTGAGCAGCTCATACCATTCCCGTCCAGCCAGCGACGGCACTTCGAGCACGTCAGCATCATCCGCCAACTGCCGCAGGGGAGGCAGGAGCTGGTTGAGCGATTGCGAGAGTTGATGGAACGGGGACGTCATGGAAGGTCGGCGGTTGACCGCCTCTGAAAGTCGGTGGCCTGACTCAGGCGTGCCTTGGTGCTCATGAAATTGACAGGAGCACGAGTGCGACAAATCGGTGCCTACGGCGCATGGATCCCCCTGCCAGGGCCTCGGTGGACCTGTCCTTAACTGTAGTGGATGGCGGGGACATGACGCATCAGCACGGCTGAGAATCCCGTCCGCATCAACGGTTCCACGAACACGGTTCTTGGTGAAGAGGCTGATTTGACGGGTTCTTGCGGCGAGACAACGTAGTTTGCTGCAATTTCCAGATTGGCGATTGGGGCAGGCACCCACATTCACGAACGCACGGAATTCGTCCGAAGACGAGTGAAAATGAGTGCTTCTGCTTGCATCGGGCCTTCGGCTTGCGTCAAATTAGGCAATCTGATTCTGGGTCATTCTGTCCAACAATGCTTCATTGTCGGTTTTCACCAGTGGGAATTCACCCAATGTACTCACGCCTGCTCCGCGACTTCTGTACACACTTCCTGGCTCCACCCACTCGCCGACGACGACTGAAAGCTGCGTCATCCACTGCGATCGAGGTGTGCGAGGATCGAACGCTACTTACCATCGGTGTGGACCTTGCGTATGGGAATCTCGGGTATACCGACGCTTTCCCAGCAAATGAGACTGGGACCGACGATAACCAACCTGTCGTCCTGTCTTTGGCAAACGGCAAGACAATTGCGTACACCTCCAACCCTTCCGCTCCCAGAACCTTGAGTGTCCGACAATTCAATGCCGATGGAACGTCCGATCTGTCATTCGGCACGGCTGGTGTTGTTACCATTGACACGGAAGCCACAATTGGAAGTAGCTCTCCTAACGCAGTGGAAGCATTCGAAACATTTGGCGGCAAGACTCTCTACGTTACAGCGAATGCGATACCGAATTGGGCAGTGTTTCGCTTGAATTCCGATGGAACGCTGGACCAGACATTTGGAAGCAACGGATTCGTCACCATCCCAATCAATGTCGCCCAATACTGGACACCGACTGGAGCGGACCTTGCACCAGACGGGAGCCTTCTAGTCGCTGGGTTCAACTACGCTGACGATGAGTTCTTCGTTCAGTCAATCAGCGCCGACGGTCAAATCGGCGCGATCAACGTCTTCCCGAGTGTTGGCCTCGCGATGCGCTACGGCATCGATGTCGCTGCCCAAGCCGACGGCCGTTACGTCACTGCTGAAACTGCGGGGAGTCAACTGGCATTCCGAAGATTCCACGCTGATGGTTCCGTGGATGTGAGTTTCGGTAACGCAGGGGTTACGGTTGTCCCTCGAACTTTCCCGTTCAGCTTTGATTCGTATCCTCGACTCCTCTTACGTGACGGAGGCCAAGCAGTTGCTATCGCGGACGACTACGTCCTTAATAAGAATGGGTTCAGCGTGTTTCAAGTGACCGCTGATGGTCAGATGGACACAGGTTTCTCGGCCGATGGGATTGCTGATTTTCAACATCCAACGAGTGTTGGATCTGATGACTTCCATGTCTATGACATGGAACTGATGCCCTCGGGTGACCTGGTCATCGCTGGAGATGCCTAC
>JAGQQB010000505.1 GCA_020426425.1 Planctomycetaceae bacterium
CGCTCGGCGGTTGGGGAAGAAGCGAAGCGGGCGATTGTGGATCAGCTGCGCAATGCGGATCCTGAAGCGGCGGGGCAGATTCAGGCCCAGCTTGCCGATGTCATCGAACGGTCATCCCCTGAGCAGCTTGCCCGCTTTGGCGAAGAGATTCGACAGACTGGTGGAGCGAATCTCACGCAACGACTCGGGCAGTGGTGGCAGGCCCAGATGACGCCGGCCAACTCGGTGCCGACGAGTCCGTATCCTGGGACGCCGACTCCTTCAGGTGGGCAAGTTCCGTCGCAACCGCAACAGCCCACGCAGCCGCAGATCACGCAGGCGCAGGCGACGCAGATGCGTCAGGAGTTGACGACCCTGATCGCATCGAAGGTTTCAGACTTCCCGATCATTCGCAACGGCATTGTCAGTCAGATTAATGCGCAGCTTGATGGGGTCCCCGATCAGGTGGCGGTTGAAGTTCTGCGAGACTGGTTTGCGGACATCACCGGTCAGGCCGATCCTGATCCGGGGACGACGCGGCAGTCGCGTACGGAAGATCGAATCCTCCGTCAGCTCTCGCGCTTTGGCTATTCGTTTGAGCAGCTTTCGCGTCCACTGCAGGATCGTTTGCGATCCGCCCAGGGAGGGGAGCGTGCCCTCTACTAGCGGCTTCGATCTCGCCGGCCCTCATCGGCACATGCCGGCTTCGCTCTCCTTCCGGCGTTGTGTTTGCTCATCCGCGTTCGCAAGTTTGCCAGGGGACCGCTCGCAAGCATGTCAGGGGCCGTTCGCAGGTCTGCGCCCCGGAATCGCCCACAACGCACATAACCCGCAAAACGCGTTTCCCCAGTGTTTTCCCATGCCTGAACTGAACATAACGGACATTATCGGACGTTGGGGGTAGGCGTTTTCTCGGGGGCTGCCGCTGGATGTTCACTCTCTCGATTCGGGTGCTGGCGGGTGTTCACGGCGGACGCTTTTGTGCCCTGGCGACTGCTGCTGTGTGGCGTGATGCTGTGCCCCGTCGTACGCTGTTGCCCGGTCGATGTTCGGTGTGGTGGCGCAATGCTCGGGGACCGCATCGATTCATTGCGTTGGATCGCTGGCCGATCTACGACTCTCTCCTCTGATGTGTGTTGACGAGGCGATGGCGATGGACGAAGAGTTCGACCTGTTCCGTGATTTCGGACTCGACCCCGATGCGGCGACCCGCCCTGTCGAGTCGCGTGTGCGCGCGTCGTTCTCGGCGTTGCAGATGTTCGGTCAGTATTTGGGGACCGTGCTGATGACCTGCATGGGGGTCGGCATGACGTGGGGCTTGTGGCACCTCCCTGCCCCGTGGCATGGTCCCGGCGCGCTGCTGGGGGCGATTGGCGGTGGCTGGATTCTGTGGCGCGGAACGCACCTGGATCAGGCGTGGGTGGAACTTGAAGGAACCACTCTGCGGACGCGGCATCTCTACACTGGGCGCGAACGCGAACGCGATCTTTCAGAAGTGTCTGAGATCGTGTCGGTGATTCTCAGTCGCGGCTCGACGGAAGCGAACATCGCCGCAGCGCTATGGGGCCGGATCAAAGCGCTTCTGCTTCGCTTTCAGGATGGGAGCACGCCAATTCAAATCAGTCGCGCCGATCCTGCGATGCGTGGCGCGCGCGAACTGATGGAAGCGATCCTGTTTCGGATGCGCGAACTCGGTGAGTTGGATGCCGACGTACACGTTGTTCAAGGATCGCCACTCGTTACGCGGATTAGGTGGCGTAACAGGTAGCCGAGAACTTGCGTCGCCACGTTCAGCGCTGGTTTGGGCTTGGAAGTCAGCGCTCGTCGCTGCCAACTGGATCCCCGGCATACAGCTGCTGGTTCTTGGATCTCACAGAAACACGAAGCCACAGAGGTTCGATCTGATCCCAACTTCCTGAGCCGACCAGATCGCCCGGTCGCCGATCGACATGCCGATCTCACCCCGAAAGCCTCTCCGTGCCTTGGCGACTCCGTGAGATGATCCACCCCAGGCGCGAAGTCGCGGATGGCTGACCGGGAAGCAGATGATCGTGCACATCAAGTTGAAAGCCTTCACACGTCGCCGCCAACTTGAACTGCGGCATATTGCCGCTCGTTTCTGGCTCTCACGGCGCCCCCCCCGGCGTCTCGCCTCCGACTCGCATCACCCCTTTTTTCCAGAACCCAAAGAGGGCTAACGGCGTTGCGTGGCACCCATGCGACGGCGATCATTACATGGCCAGCGACAATGAACAGAAGCGCTCAAAAGGCAAGGTCACTTCTCGGTGATTTCAGCATGAAGGTCGCCCTTGTTGCTCAACCACGCGCAGGTCAATCACGGCGTCTGCATCGACCTACTCAGCAACAGCGCCGGTCTCTTCGAACAATCCGATCTTGCGGAACTTCTCGTAGCGGCGATCGAGGAGTTGGTCTTTCGGAATCGCCGAGAGCGTGCGCAGGGCGTGCATGAGCGAACCTTTGAGGGTGGTGGCCATCTTGCGATGATCGCGATGGGCTCCGCCGAGTGGCTCGGGGATGATTTCGTCGATGATGCCGAACTCGAGCAGGTCCTTGCTGGTGAACCGCAGAGCATGTGCGGCCTTGTCGGCGTGCTTCGCGTGCTTCCATA